>CAYSGV010000300.1:2054-3728 GCA_964430685.1 uncultured Gammaproteobacteria bacterium | reverse complement strand
TGATTAATGCTGAAGCCTCCTCGGCTTATGAACACTTATTGCGTGTGGCCGATGAAGGCGATCCCAATGTTGCCAAAAAAGAAGCTGAAGATTTAATCAGTAAATATAGCGGCACACCCTATGCCCAACAAGCTGCACTCATCTTAGCCAGACAAGCGGTTTATCAAGGAAATTATTCAGAGGCTACGGAACGCTTGGAATGGGTTATTAGCAGTGCCAAAATTCCAGCACTCAAACAATCCGCTCGTTTACGTCTAGCCCGTGTTTATATCGCCGAGAAAGATTACCAGGCTGCCTTAAATACTTTGGCTACAGTTGATGATCCAGCCTATAAAATGGCTATATATGAAGTTAAAGGCGATGTACTATTAGCAAAAGGTGATCGTATCGGTGCGCAAGCAGCTTACCGTGCGGCATTAGCAGAAGTGGGTAAAGCGGACTTTACATATCCTCTTTTACAGATGAAATATGATGATTTAACCGGCGAAGACGCACTTGTCGGTAAAGAAATGAATAAATAGGAAAATGAATGCAATTCAATATTAAAACTATAATTATAAGTGCCCTTGCTTTATCACTACTCAGCAGTTGTAATTTATGGCGGTCTCCGAAAAAGGTACCGCCATTGCCAAATATTAAATCAACGGTGCAGATCCAAACGCTATGGAATACATCGATTGGTAAACCACCGCAAGATGAAAATCCTGTTTTACTCCCCACGCACACGGGCGAAGAAATCGATGTTGTTGATGAAGCTGGTTTGTTGCAAGGGATAAATGTTGCAACAGGACACAGAAAATGGCAGGTTCATTTAGAAAAGAAAATAACTGCGGGACCTAGTGTGGGCGAGGGGATTATCGTGGTAGTCACTGCTCGTGGTGAAGTGCAAGCTATCTCAACTGAAAATCATAAGCCGGTGTGGAAAGCGTCTGTTAATAGTGAAGTTTTAGCACCTCCAGTTATCGCACAAGGCCTAGTATTCATTAAAACAATCGATGGCAAATTATATGTATTTAATGCGCAAACGGGTATACAACAATGGTTTTATGAACAAGAAATGCCCAGCATCGTGTTGCGTTCTGATAGTCCACCCGTCGTTGTGGGTGATCGGGTACTAATCGCGTTTGCGGATGGACGATTATCTGCGTTACAAGCGCAAACCGGAGCGATAATTTGGCAACAAACCATTGCTTATCCCCGTGGAACATCACCTATCCAACGTATGGTCGATATTCCAACAAAACCTGTAGTGTATAATGATAAAATCTATTTGATGACGGTACAGGGACATCTAGTCGCTGTTGACCTCACCCGCGGTAGCATCGTTTGGCAGCGCGATTTTAGTTCTAATGGCGGTGTATTTATACACGATCAAAAACTTTATGTAACAGAAACCGCAGGTTTGGTTTGGGCTTTAGACAGTCAAACCGGTGATATATTTTGGCAACAAAATGCGCTCAAAGAACATCCATTAAGCTTAGCTGTCGTTGCAAACGATGTGTTATGTGTTGGTGATAACCAAGGCACAGTGCATGCTTTAGCATTAGATGATGGCCGTCTAATCGGACGGCTCCACCTTGGTAAACAGCCAATTAATCCAATTCTCTTAGTGGATGCAAAACACTTTTATTTAACGACTCGCAATGGTTACCTTTATGCCTTAGCGGTGAGCTC
>CAYSGV010000300.1:0-2044 GCA_964430685.1 uncultured Gammaproteobacteria bacterium | reverse complement strand
CGAAATGACAGCCGATGTTCAGGTTAGTGATGAACGCTGTGGTACGGTAGCCATTATCGGTAGACCGAATGTTGGTAAATCCACTTTACTGAATGCATTAATTGGTAAAAAAGTGAGTATTACCTCCACTAAAGCACAAACCACACGAGTGAGTATTCGCGCTGTTAAAAATATTAATCACTGCCAATGTATTTTCGTTGATACTCCTGGTTTGCATAAAGGCCGCCATTCTTCTGAGCAAAAAATGATGATTCAAGAAGTACACAGCCAAATTCAAAGCGTCGATGTCGTCGTATTTGTTATAGTCTGTGGACAATGGCTTGAAGAAGATCAATGGGTGCTCAATTGTTTGCAAGGAATACAAAGCCCAGTGGTTTTAGTTGCCAATAAAGTAGATCGTTATAAAGATAAAGCTGAAGTATTACCATTTTTAACGAAATATCAAAATATCTACGATTTTACGGCAATTGTGCCATTATCTGCAGAAAAAAAAGATAATGTGATTGCTTTAGAAAATACAATCACCAAACTTTTGCCTATTGGTCCCCATCGTTTTTCAGAAGAAGAATTTATTGATCAAGATGAAGATGTTTTTATTGCAGAGCTTATCCGTGAACAAGTTTATCGGCAATTGAATCAAGAAGTACCTTATAGTACTAGCGTGCAAATAGAAAAAATGGAAGAAGATGAAACGCTGTTTAAAATATATGCGGTGATTTGGGTTGCGCGTGACAGTCAAAAGAAAATAGTCATTGGTAAAAATGGTGAACAATTAAAAAACATAGGCATGCGCGTGCGACTCGCTTTAGAAAAAATATATGGTAAAAAAGTTTTTTTAAAATTGTGGGTTAAGGTAAAAGCGGAAAAATAAATAATACGTGGGATGAATATATGGCTGCAATCATCCCTTGCCACATCAATTTAATTTAGGACTTTTTTTATCTTGTAGGTCTGTAGTTGTTGCTGAATCATTTCTTAATAAGGTTATTGCTGATTCGCTACTTGCGAATATAGTCTTTTGTTGCTTATCAGCTTTCCTAAGAGATAAACTGGCAACTAAAGGCACTGGTAATATTCTCTTTGCAGTGATTGTAGGCGTTGATGTCACTACTTTGGGCCCAAAATGAGTTGCAGTAATGAGATCGTCTGATAAGACTTGCGGTGCATGAGCAGGTGGTACACGCAGCTTCTCTAATTGACTATCGCGCAATTCTTTAAACCTTGGAATATCTGGCCCATACATGAGATGTTTTTTGTCAGGCGGAAACATTTGCAAAATAGTGCTGCGGAAATGGTAATCAATAATTGCAGTTGGCAATCCTTTTTTCTCATAGCTTTTTGTTACAGCTTCACCTTTATAATGGAACATTCTGAAGGTAACATTGGGCGGGATGAATTCAGGATATTCATCAAATATACGTTGTAATCTTTGATGAATAGATTCACGATCATCATAGAGATCAAAGACAATTTGATCATTTGGATTTTCACTGGCTAGTTTGTGCATTTGCGCATAAACCAGTGGAAATTTGACTTCATCAACTAATGTTTCAGGATGGCTATAGGGTGATTTTTGATCAGCTCTTTTTTCTTTTTTCCAGGTTAATTCACGCAATGCTAAGTCATAACTATAACCATCTGGATGTAAATGATCGGGATCAGAAATATCTGCTAATAAAAAGTGGTTGGTTTTTACAACATTTTTTTGCAAACGACGGTTAATTTCATCCGTAATCGTGTGTAGTACTGGATAACAAGATTCAGAACCGTTTTGTTTAATTTTATATTCATCTAAAGCAAATGATTGTCGATTGGAACCAATAAAAGTGTAGCCGCGCGCATAACCTTCAGTTTGAAAGTTACCAACGATGGTTGATAATAAAGATTCATTTTCAGTCAATACACGATTGGGATCTCTTGAGATAAAATAGTAATGATTAAAAGTACAATCATCAAAATCGATCGAAACTGCATTAATATCTGCCATTGGATTTACCTGAATGTTGCTCGCGGTATTATGGTATTATAATATAACTCATTTGAA
>CAYSGV010000299.1:0-3731 GCA_964430685.1 uncultured Gammaproteobacteria bacterium | reverse complement strand
GCAGTCTTGCTGATTACACCAGCGCTGAATTTTTGGTATATTTTAGTTCTATTATTACTTTCTAAATCATTACCTGCATCATTAGGTATAGAAGCTTTAACCATTGCTGATGTTATATCACTACCTGTTATTACCGTATTTGCTGTAATTATCGCCGTAATGGCGTCCATTTATTTTGCGGCAGATTTATTAGAACGAGGGTAGATGAATCTAAGCTATCCCATTTTGCATTTTATTAAGTATGAGGTGTTAAAGTGATTATAGATACACTGATATTGTCTCGAATTCAATTTGCATTTACGGTTGGCTTTCATATCATTTTTCCAACCATCAATCTTGGCCTTTCTATCTTCCTGGCTATTCAAGAAGCACTCTATTTGAAAACCAAACAAGAGCACTATCGGCAAACTTGTCGCTTTTGGTCAAAAATATTTGCACTTACTTTTGGTATGGGTATCGTGACCGGAATTGTTATGGCTTATGAGCTGGGCACAAATTTTAACGTCTTTACGCATGCGGTCGGTCCTATATTGGGTACGCTTTTGAGTTATGAAGTTTTAAGTGCATTTTTTCTTGAAGCAGGTTTCTTGGGGGTGATGTTGTTTGGATGGGACCGCGTGACGCCAAAACTACATTTTTTTGCAACCTTAATGGTTGCTGCTGGTACAACGGTTTCTGCTTTTTGGATCATGTCAGCCAACTCATGGATGCAGTTCCCAACCGGCTACTCAATTGTTGATAATCAATACATGGTTGCGAGTTGGGCGCAAGCTATTTTTAATCCATTATTTATTTCACGGTTGATACATATGGTGCTGGCTTCCTATGTCACCTGTTCATTTGTGGTTTTAGGGATTGCTGCATGGTATTTAATTAAAAGACCTGATCATACCTGGGCAAAACGGTGGTTGCGTTTTGCATTGTTTGCCGCTTTGATTGTAACGCCATTACAAGTTGTAGTGGGTGATATTCTGGGGGTTAAAATTTATCAGTATCAACCCATTAAAACGGCAGCTATGGAAGGTAATTGGCAAACCATGCGTGGTGCCCCAGCCTATATTTTCGCATTGCCGGATAGCCAACAAGAAAAAAATACATTTGCGATTGGTGTACCTAAATTAGCGAGTTTATTTAATACACATGATATGGATGGTGAACTCATTGGATTAACCTCTGTTGCAGCAAGTGAACGACCAAATGTACCGACAGTATTTTTTAGCTTTAGAATTATGGTAGGAATTGGTTTATTATTTTTTGCCGTAATTGTAGTGGGCTGTTTGCTTTATTGGCGTAAACGCTTGGAAACGTCCAAGGCTTATCTAAAATTATGTGTTGCTGTTGCACCATTAGGACTTGTAGCCACAATCTTTGGTTGGATAACCAGTGAAGTGGGGCGTCAACCATGGGTGGTATTTGGTTTAATGCGAACCAGTGAAAGTTATTCGCTTATACCTGCATATCAAGTTGTCATTTCACTCACGTTATTTCTTATTATTTATGGCACGATATTTGGTTTTTATTTGTATTATCTTTTCAAAGTGATTCGCAGTGGTTTGCAAGATGCAACCTTAACGGGTGTTATAGAAAAATTACCAGAAAAAGATTTAGCTGTATTTACTTATATGACTAAGCAGGAGTGAGCATGGACTTAACAATTATCTGGGCAGCAATTATTGCTTTTGGTGTCATTGTCTATGTGATATTAGATGGCTTTGACTTAGGTGTGGGAATTTTATTTGCCTGGATTCATGATGATGAGCATCGCAGTATCATGATGGATACAGTGGCGCCGGTTTGGGATGGCAATGAAACATGGTTAGTATTGGGCGGTGCATTGCTTTATGGCGCATTCCCTGCCGCATATAGCACGCTTTTGCCAACACTCTATCTGCCTTTAATGATAATGCTTGCTGCACTTATTTTTCGTGGTGTTGCGTTTGAATTTCGTCACAAAGCGCATACCAGTCGTTTCATTTGGGATGTGTCATTTGCTGGTGGATCTTTTTTAGCGAGTTTTATGCAAGGTATGGTGCTTGGTGCCATTGTTGAAGGCAGTGCATTTGCATTACCGGTACCGGGTACTTGGTTTACGCCTTTTACTATCATGACAGGTGTTGCTGTAGCAGTGGGCTATACTTTATTAGGCTCGACTTGGTTGATTTCTAAAACGGAAGGTGCGTTACAACAAAAAATGTTTCATGTTGCTAAATTAACATTGTTGGCTATGGTTTTATTTTATGCGTTGGTCAGTTTATGGACACCTTTCATTGAACCGCGGTTACAAACATTATGGTTTAGCTTACCCAATTTCTTTTATTTATTACCGTTACCAATCATTGCTGCAATTTCTATTATTTGGTTGTGGTTTTCACTAAAGCAAAAAAAAGAATTTTTACCTTTTTGGCTCAGTATTAGTTTATTTATTTATGCATATATTGGCTTATGTATCAGTACCTGGCCATATATCGTTCCGCATCAGTTAACTATTTGGCAAGCTGCGGCACCTGAAACATCACAAATATTTTTACTAGTGGGCACATTAATTTTAGTACCTATTTTGCTCATCTATACGGCATATACCTATAGTGTATTTAGAGGCAAAGTGGTTAAAGGGGGTACACATTATCATTAACCATTGGCGCTCTTTGCTCGAGCATAAATTACAGAACCTGCGTTTAAAAAATTGGCAGTGGTTTGTTTTGCTGTATTTAAGTAGCCTCATTACCATTGCTAGTGTGGTTTATGGATTCCGCGCGCTATTACTCTGAGCCTCTCTTATCAGATATTTTTATATTAATATTTACATGTGGCCGTACTTAACGCACGCCGAAAATTTGGCTATACTGAATTATTGGGGATCGTAATAAATTAACAAAAGGGGAATACAGTATGAATAAAGCAATTACAGCCATGGTTGGCGGATTATGTTTAGTCGGCTTAGTGGGTTGCCAAGGTTGGAATAAACAACAGATTGGTACGGTAACGGGTGGCGTTATTGGTGGCGTCGTCGGTAGCACATTCGGCGGTGGTGCTGGCCATATTGTGGGGGCTGTCGGTGGTACGATTGTTGGTGCCTTTATCGGTAATGCCTTTGGCAAACATATGGATGACGTCGATCGCTTAAAAATGCGTGAAGCACTTGAACGTAATCGTTCACAAGAAGCATCGACATGGCGTAATCCAGATACGGGTACAACCTATACCGTTGTTCCTAAGAAAACTTATTATAATGCAAGTAAACAGCCATGCCGCGAATACACCACTTCAGCAATCATCGGTGGCAAACGTCAGCATGTGTATGGAACTGCTTGCCGTATGAAGGATGGAAGCTGGAGAACACAATCCTGAGTATTTAAATAAGTGACAAAACAAAAAAAAGTTTATAGTTGTCAACAATGCGGGGCGCAATTTGCGCAATGGTCTGGACAGTGTATGCAATGTCAAAGTTGGAATACACTAAGTGAAGAAATTGTGTCCCGTATGTCTATCACCAAATCGCGTAGCGGAAGCTATGCAGGTGCAAATGAATCTGTGGTTAAAAAACTAACCGATGTTGTATTACCCGATGAAATTCGTTTGCCTTCGGGTTTCAATGAATTTGACCGTGTGCTTGGCGGTGGCATTGTTCAAGGTGCGGTTGTTCTCTTAGGTGGTGATCCGGGCATTGGTAAGTCAACACTCTTATTGCAAGTTCTTTGCGGTTTAAGTAGTCAACATCCTGTTTTGTATGT
>CAYSGV010000298.1:0-3731 GCA_964430685.1 uncultured Gammaproteobacteria bacterium | reverse complement strand
ATGGGCAATGATTAATGCTGAAAAAACATATCTATCACAGATGAAAAGTATAATGGTACCTGGTCAATAAACAAATTTATGAATTAAATTCTGGCACATATGGTATTTTACTTTTGTTTTCAAAATCATTAGCCATTTCTGTTGTTGCCTTAGCGAGGCCAGCAACAGCTGCTTGCACATCTGATTTACGGAAAATCGTGTAACGAGAACCTACACCACCCAATGTTACTCCTGTTGCTGCTCCAAGCGCTGTAGAACCTATAGTTGTTAGACTTGTTAAGCTAAATAAATGGAAGCCAGCAATAAAAGCTTTGGTTGCGAGCAATACACCAGTTAAACCACCATCAATGCCACCTGTTAAAGCCAAGCCCGCTAGGAATCCAGCAGCAGCAAAAAGAATGCCAGTAACAACAGCAATAATACCAATACCTATTTTATGGCTTAACGGCAGTTTAATAAGAGGAAGTGTATGGTCATTGATTGCTTTGCGTACTTTAGCAAAATCAGGTTCCACACCATTAATACCATCACGGTGATGAAATGCCTTATTAAGCATATTAGACATGTTATTAACTACACATGATAAGTTTTTAACTTTTACATATAATTCAGTTAACTTTTTTTCCGGTATATTAGTGCTCATGTTATGGCGGTATTTATTATCCAGATTATTGAGTTCTTGGAATAGTTTCTCTCTTTCTTTTCCAATTTGCTCTTTTAAGTATAATATCGCCGCTTGCAAAGCTGGAGTATACAGATAATTATCTGTACTGTTAATACGCTCCATTCTTTCGTTTATATTTTTAAGTTTGTTTGAAATAGAATTCTCATCAATTAAAATATCATCAATATCATGGTGTGCCCCAATATCATCAAGTTCAATATCTAGGATCATTTAAAATAACCTCAATCGTTCAAAGTTGGTTTGCTTATATGTAATGGTTCAGATTCATATTAACTGAAAAAGCTTAACAAAAACTTAAGAGATGGGCTAAAACATGCATTTTTTTCTACAGATTCTTTACAATTTCAATCTAAACTGATAAGTCGCGGTGGAAAGCGAGACGTACGTATCTTGCTGATATTTAACAAAAATATCCATTTTGGCGCTCGCAAAAAGCTTCAAATAAGCGTATAAACGCATGTTTGGCATCATAAGATGCCTAAATGACTACACACAGATGCAGCAGATTATTTGAGGCAGAAAGCCATGCATGTTAAAAGTGAATCTGATAGTTTTGCCGGTACCCCAGTCGGTACTCCAGAAACCCATAGTGTGCACACAGACCACAAACGCCGACATTATGAAATCGAAGAAGATGAAAGCGAAGAAAATCTTGCGGATAATCGAAATTCAACGGTTAAATTTGCTGTATTAGAAGCAGAAGATATATACCTTTACAAGGAACATGATTCTCATTGCGCATGTGGTCCGGCCCGAGCGTTACATCGGGCGATAGAAAAGAAAAATCAAAAAAGCGCGCTTTTTTTGAGCAAATTTTTTGAAAATTATAGTGCCGAAAAAATACGTGCCATTGTTTCTATTCCTTGTCAGAGTAATGAACATATAGGATTATCGGCTCTGCATTTGGCATTCGCCATATACAATCGAGCAGATATTGTTCACAAAATGATTGCTGTACATGTTTTTTTGAATGTTTATACCGCTCAGAATGCAGCAGAAGAAATAGGCAAATTAAATATTGCGCAATTTTGTTGTATGCGTGGTGATCTGCCTGGCTTTAAGCTGCTTGAAGAAAAAATTAGCGTGCCTTTACTGCAGCAAATGCTGAATGAAAAATGTTCAGCGGGAATTTATATGGGCTATACTGCCTTTGATATACTATGTTTGCAAGCAAATCGCTATTGTGAAGATTTGGTCGTTGAAGAACCCACGCAGATGCTTTTTGATAAGTTAGTCCGATACAATGCGTGTTCCAGCCGAATTATGCTCACTGCAGAACACATCGATACCCTAAAGAGTTCAGGGCGAGATGCTCGTTTACTGATTCAATATTTTTGTGCAATTTTGCAGAATTCAGTACTGCTTCAGGATCAGGATAATAACAACAAGCAGTATCAGAGTTTAGCACCTATTGCTCATTTAACGGCCCCTGTGGATCCTGAAAATGATAGACAACGCGTTGCGGGTAGTTCCACTGAAAATGAATTGGCTACAAAGCAGGAGCTAGCGGCCGTTTTATTGGGATTGGGAAATCCGGCACATCAAATGACACCCTCAAATTTATGTTTCTAAATGCTCTGCAGGATTTAGTTGCATAAATTTACTTACAATAACAAGTAATTTCTATTCTTATGTGCATGATGCGGGCTTTGGTGCGATTGCTAATTTATAGTAAGGTTTTAAGGTTCTCTTAAGAATATTTTGCGATAATCGATTGATAAACCCAGGAGACAAAAATGAGAAGAGCAAACGAATCGTCCGGCGGCAGCGCACCTAAACAGCCTATCCACGCGGATAAAACACATACTTTTAAGAATAAATTCATTGCTGATTCAATGGATGATTTAAATAAATTTGTTGCCGGGCTGCAATCCAGTCCAATAGCAAATCTCCAAGCACATTTTCAAAGCGCTGGTCATGTTAAGAGCAGTATTGCGGATTGTCAGCGTACTGTAGCAATCATTTGTGAAGCTTTGACTGATTTAAAAACTAATAAAAAGAATTTTGCTGTGCTATTAGAATTGTTACTTGAGAAAGCTAAATATCTAGGTAATGAAGTGCCCGAATTAAAAACTATATTGCACAAAATGATTCGCAACATTGCTAAACATTGTGCTGAAACACAACAATTTCGCGATGCTGCCAAAAATGCATTTGCTTATTTAGATGCATGTTTTAACCTAGAAATAAGTGATAATTTTCTGGCTTATCATAATTGGCGCACCTCTGCCAGTGTAATGAGTACATTGGTCAACCATGGTTTTATCAATACAATTACTGAAAAGCTAAATTCTGAAGATGCAATAAAGATAATAAAAGAATCAGCAGAGTGGGCGGAATATCTCGCGCAAAGAATCATTCAATGTAACGCTAATAAAGCATATTTTGACTTATTAGTTGATATGTCAGCGATCTTAAATCATGCCGGTATCGATGTGACTCTAAAAGACACGATTGTAAAAACACAAGAACAAATCATTAGACATTTGCTGGCAGGCAAACGCATACCTGAGTTTGCTATACAATGGGTTTATACTCTTGCTTACACGCAACCTAGAATAGCGCACGATAATTCCGATTCTTTATATTTTGCTTTGCAAAGGAAAGTAAAACGTGACCATCAACCTGAAATGCAAGCAAGTATTACCGCAGAATTACTTGTGCAACAAAGTTGGGAGCAATTGCAAAAATGGAAAAGTGAAAATCGCTCCAAGCGACATCAAACGAAAGTCGATATATTTCGTGAGACACTGATTGAAGAATTAGTAAACCATTTACTGGTATATAAATGCTTGGCAACAGGTAAACTCCCAGTTGGTTCTGGCCCTGAAGCAGAAGCGGGTTCATTACTGTTAAAAGCTTTTGGAACAGTTTCCGGTCTTGCTGCTCTCCCCGGTGGAGAAGCTGCAATTGCAGCTATTGAAGATCAAATATCTGCCGCTGGCAAAGAAGTACAAAAAAAAGCAATTGCTAATGTCGCGACGGGCCAGCCGGTTCGATATTTAGCACAAATTGATGAATTGGTTGAAGAATTATGATTTGCTGT
>CAYSGV010000297.1:0-3737 GCA_964430685.1 uncultured Gammaproteobacteria bacterium | reverse complement strand
AAACAATCACCGCCGTAAGAAAGATTAATTCTGGATCCTCGTGTCTTCGGCTGCCATAAATCTAATTCTCTTTCACCATCATCATTCAGCCTTCGCACGAGGATGACGTGTAAATGAGTGAGACCAGGCTACGCAGAACCAGCTACCATTGTACCACGAGGGGTTTAGGGGATATTTATCTTGCAGCAAATAAAGCATAGGAGCCCGGAGGGCGACGAGCCATTGCGTAAAATAATTATCGTTGCCCTCTACCCCTACCGCTACAACCTAGATTTCAGTACAATCCGGGCATGTTGTTGGATTTCGCCCAAAGAGGCTCTATCCAACCTACAAAAACGAACAGTACAATCCGGGCATGTTGTTGGATTTCGCCCAAAGAGGCTCTATCCAACCTACAAAAACGAACAGTTGACGGCAACCAAATGAGAAAAATATGTACCTAATTTATAATTTCTTATTACTACTCGCTTCACCATGGATCATTATTCGTTCTTACAAAAAAACATCGTTTTACAAACAATATCGGCAACGTTTTAAAGAACGCTTTGGCAAAATTCCAGAACTACCGACGCAGGGAATTTGGATCCATGCCGCTTCAGTGGGTGAAACCATCGCTGCCAGCCCAATGGTAAAAGCCTTAAAAAAACAATATCCCGATATCCCCATCTATTTTACCAATATTACTTATACCGGCGCCGACCGCGCCGCCACGCTTTACGTGAATCAAGCCAATTGCTTACTCGCCCCCTTTGATTTCCCATGTGGACTCAAACGTTTTTTAAATAAATTACAACCAAAATTATTGCTACTGGTCGAATCTGAATTATGGCCCAATATGATTAACCAATGTTTTAAAAAAAATATTCCTATTGTTTTAGTTAACGGCCGCTTATCACCACGTTCTTATCAACGACATAAATGTTTGCAGTATTTTTCACGGCAACTGTTACAAAAATTAAGCCGCGTCGCCGCACAAAGTGAACTTGATTTTGAACGATTTAAAAATTTAGGTGTGGAACCGCAAAAACTTTCGCTAACAGGAAATTTAAAATTTGCTGTTCAATTGCCAGAAGATTTAGTACAAAAAGGTCAAACGTGGCGTACACAACTTGGGCAAAACCGTTTAATTTGGGTCGCTGCCAGCACTCATCCCGTTGAAGACGAAATTGTTTTGCAAGCACATCAAATCATTGTTAAAGCTTATCCCGATTCATTGTTGATTTTAGTACCCCGTCATCCAGAACGTTTTGATAAAGTTTTTGAGCTTTGCCAAAAAGAAGGTTTTAACACTTTGCGCCGTAGCTTAAACAAGCCTGCATCTTTGCAAACGCAAATCTTTTTGGGTGATACCATGGGCGAATTATTACAATTTTACCAAACCGCCAATGTTGCATTTGTCGGGGGCAGCCTGGTACCAGTAGGTGGCCATAGTCTATTGGAACCTGCAGCCGTAGGTGTACCCATTATTGCTGGACCACATTTATTTAACACCACAGAAATTGCTGAGCAACTCAGCAAAGTAAATGCATTAATCAGTATAATTGATGCACAAACATTATCAGCCGCAGTGATTGAATTATTCCGCGACGAAGAAAAAAGAAAACAAATGGTAAATCAAGCACGCTCAATTGTCGTTGGTAATCAAGATTCGTTACCAAAAACATTAACGATTGTTAATCAGTTTCTTTGACAAGATTTTTATCGTTTATTAAAACAGATTAAATTTATAGCGTTTAATCAAAATATAAACAGTAGCAAAACACAAGGATGAACTATGCTTGCTGAAATTATAGAACAAATCAAGAAATTTCGCGCCTTAAACCAAGTGCAAGCGGCCATTGACACGCTGCAAGTTGTACTCATTGTTCTCGATCAATTTAGAAAAAGTGAAGCGCAAATTCAAAAAATTAAACCTGATGAGCTTAAAGAAATAATTCTTCAACTCAAAGAATTAACACCATCACTCACATATGTTCCTGAAATCATTCTATGCGATGAACAAGCTTATCGAATTACTAGTGCATATAATGCTGCTACGGGAACAAGCCATATAGACACTATACTTACCCGCGAAGAAACAAGTCTGCAATCGCAAATTTCTGAAGTTCGCTTTAGAAACACGATTAGTTATACACCCCCCAAAGATACTGCTCCGCCACAACGATTAAGTGAAAATAAACGAAAACGATTACAATTGAGTATCATCGATGCTATGCATGCACTCAATAAAGCACAGATGCGTGGTGCAAGCGAGGAAGTCTCCAAATACCAACAGCAAATTAATCGTAACATGCTGGAGCTCTATCAAGAACTTGGTGCCTATTGGTTTGCTTTAGAAGAAAAAACCTTGCACGATGATTTAACCTGGTCACAAAGACAAGGAGAGAGGCAATTTAGTGCAATCTTAAAAAAAATTAGTGAACGTGTCGCACAATTAGCCGATTGTGGCTTATATAATGAAGCGCGAAAAAAATTAAAATGTGCACAATTACAAGAACAATATGAAAATCGTGCTAAGGATTTTGATGTCAATAAGGTTTTTAACGTACTGGTTCAGTTAAACAACAGGCATCTTGATTTTTTAAATGCTAACGAAACTGAACTATGCAAAGTTTTTCTCTGGTTGGAAAACCGAAAACGCCTGCAAAATATGCGCACGCAAATTAACACACAGTTACAACAAGGTGTGCCAACAGCACAGATGCAAGCAACAAGCGATTCCTGTGCAGAAGGAATTATTCAACTAATTGGTGCACGAACAGAAAGCTTATTAGGCACACCACCTATACGCAGAGCTTTATTTCCTTCTGGTGGAAAAAGACGCAAAAAATCAGGTCCTTATTCTGATTTTGAAGGTTATTGGGTTTACCAGATCCCCGACCAAAGTAAGCGATATACTCGATCAGTAAACATAGAACTGCAAGCAATGGCTTATTTAAGTGATATGTGCTTTTGCTTTCATGTTGAAATGCTACGTATCGGTGAAAATATTCCGGAACGTAAAGAAGAAAGACAAGTAGGTTTTAGTGGTTTTCATTTAGACAATCCGCCACATGTAAGTATTTTAGAAGAAGATGGCGATGTGCAATATGATAAAAAAAGCGTGGTTGCATTAGAACGTTATCCTGAATTTGTTGCTGAAGGTCTACTGGATGACAATATGCGCTTTTTCCCCGAGTGTATATTTGGTGATGCAGAATTAGCAGAAGAAGCCAAAAAACTAGTGCCAACTATTCCACCAGAGCGATTCATTCCAATTATACAAAATGTAGCACTCAAAAATATTAAAGATGCCATCATCAATTGGCAAAATACTAAAATTAATATAAAAAAAGACTATCTACAACCGTTAGAAGTTGCGATTGTTCAATTAATCATATTGCATCAAATCAAAGATATTATGGATGTCGATCCTAATTCATTACTTAACAAATTATCTGCTGCAGGCATATTACCTGAACCATTTGTTGTTACGTGTAAACAGCAATTAGACTGGCTGTATCGCAAACGTTTAGAAATTAATGCAAAAGCAGGCCTGCAAGCTGAAACGGAACGTGATTTGTTAAACAAAATCCCAGAATTAGCGGCAATTGAAAAGACTTTGCTGGCAATGAAAACAATATTAGAGCGAACCATTGCCGAACAGGAGCAAAGCATTGCTAAACAAGAAGCAGAACAGCCACAAGACGAAATAAAACAAAAATCTATATCAGCATGGGAAACAGCAGGACACACGG
>CAYSGV010000296.1:0-3747 GCA_964430685.1 uncultured Gammaproteobacteria bacterium | reverse complement strand
AAACACCAGGCGGTATCGTATTAATCAGCTCACGCATTAAATTCACAATCTGTGATCGTTCACTTTCAAGTGTTTCAATCATTCGCAGCCGTGTGGTGATTTGTTCTTTCTGCAAATTATAATCTTTCATTTCTTGTATTTGCTGATCAAGGTGTACGATGTTTTGCGCTAAAAAAGTATTACGCGCATTTTGATCATTGATCCGATAACTGATACCCATATGAATGAAAATAATGCACAACAAAGATGCAATCAATGCAAACAATAAGGCCGATATAAATTGGCGTTTTTGCTTTTCACGTAATGATTCGCGCCATGGTAAAAGATTGATTGTGGCCATCGTTAATAACTCCGTAATGCTAAACCACAAGCCATCATCAACGTTGCGGCATTAGCATTAAGATGTTCTTGATTGATATCTGGTGATAAAGTCATGCTGGTGAATGGATTTGCAATACTCGTTGGGATACCCATTTGTTCTGCCAAAACTGATTCTAAACCAGTGGTTAATGCGCCACCGCCTGCCAAAATCATATGATCAATATGCTCCAAATGACTTGTAGAATAGAAAAATTGTAAGGCACGGCGAATGAGCGATATCAGTGTCATTTGAAACGGCACCAATATTTTCTCTTCATAATTATTACCCAGCTCAGCTTGTTTTTTAGCTAAATCCGCTTGCGTAAAAGTTAATCCGTATTGCGCTTGAATGGCTTGTGTTAATTGTGAACTACCAAATTGTTCTTCGCGATAAAAAACATTTTCCTTATTGTGCAAGATGGTCATTTTAGTTAACTGAGAACCGAAATCAACAATGGCTATAGTTTGATTAGTACCTTGGTCAGAAAGCTCGTCACAAGTTAAATGACTAACGCGTTCCATCACATAGGATTCGCTATCAACAACGGCAACGCTTATGCCTGTAGCCTCAACTGCCTTTACGCGCGGAAGTAAACTGTCGGTACGTGCGGCAGCAACTAAGATATCTAATACCTCTGGATTATTGGCATTTTTACCGATGACCTCAAAATCGATACTCGCCTCTTCAATGGGGAAAGGTAAAAACCGCGGTGCTTCTTGAAGAAAAATTTGCGCTTCTAGTTCCATTTCATTCAGCGTCGCATCAAGTTGTATTATTTTGGTCATTACTTCTGATCCACTAATGGCGATGGCTGCACGCTCTATCGATGGCTGGCTTACCGTCAACAGATGATGTATCGCGCGGCTGAGCTGTGCTGGATCGTGGACACGATTGTCGACAACTGTGTCTGGTGGCAAAGGGATAACGCCATAGGATTCAACACGGAATATTGAATTTTTTTGACTGAGTTCAATGAGCTTTACAGAGCTCGAAGTAATATCAAGTCCGAACAATGCCGAACGCCTGGATCTAAGATAATTGAAGAATGCTATCATGCTTGGGTTATATCCTTTAACCTTTTTCAAATGGAATGATCCATCATTCCGAAGCATTTAACCTATCGATAATAATTAGTAAAATCAATAGGTAACAGAAGCTATTCTATCCGTGCGAAAATGCTCACAAAGCTATCTTATTCTTGCGTAGGTTGGTAGGAGCCCTCATCCGGTTGTCGCCACCCCGTAACCAAAGAGTACGGTGCAGGTTCTTCTCCCGAAAAAGAGCGGGAGAAGGAGTTATTGTCTCTATCTTTAGGATACCTTCCCCCGATCGAAGGCGGAAGAAGGGCTCGCCGGCGGATGAGGAGCCTCTATTTTTCGATATTTTTTTATCTATCATTGACCAACCACGATATAATACCCCCCATGATAACCTTATAACCCTACATTCTTGAGGAGATATCCGCAGCAATGCCTAGTTCCAAACCCTTTTTACGTTCATTCATTTGGTTTGTGTTGTTGGTCGTTTTTGGCTCAGCAATTGCGTTAAGCTTATTTGTCATACGTTTGCAGCAAACCCTTCCCGACGTTGAAATATTAAAAGATATGCAGCTTCAAGTCCCCATGCGCATTTATACCCGTGATCAACAGTTGCTTGCTGAATATGGTGAAAAAAGACGCGTTCCAGTTCCACTCAAAGAAATACCAAATGATTTAATTAATGCCGTTCTTGCTACTGAAGACAGCCGCTTTTACCAACATACAGGGGTAGACTTCTTTGGTTTAACCCGTGCAGCCATACGTGTCGTCGTTTCCGGTCATGCTGAACAGGGTGGTAGCACCATTACCATGCAAGTTGCACGCAATTTCTTTTTGACCCCTAAAAAAACGATTACGCGAAAGTTACAAGAAATATTACTCGCCATTAAAATTGATGATGAACTCAGTAAAGAAAAAATCCTTGAGTTATATCTTAACAAAATTTACTTTGGCAACCGTGCTTATGGTGTTGCCGCCGCAGCAGAAGTTTACTTTGGTAAATCACTCAATCAGTTATCACTTCCAGAGATGGCACTCATTGCAGGTTTACCCAAAGCACCTTCAACGCTAAATCCATTGGTCAACCCAGAGGGTGCTAAAAATCGCCGCAATCATGTGTTGGATCGTATGTATGAACAAGGTTACATTGATTATGATACCATGCAAAAAGCACAACAATCACCGTTAAATGCGTCTTACCATGGTTTACCAACAAATTTAAAAGCGCCTTATGTAGCTGAAATGGTTCGCCAAGCATTAGTGGATCACTTTGGTGAAGAAGTCTACACCCAAGGTTTGCAAATCTACACCACGATTGACAGTCGGCTGCAGGCTATTGCCAATAACGCTGTAAAACAAGGACTCACTGATTATGATCACCGTCATGGTTTTCGCGGACCGGTCACGCAATTAGGCAGTTATAATGATAGTAAACTTGCAGAGTGGTTGAACAAATTACAAACCTTACCGATTGCATCAAATATGCAACCCGTAGCAGTTACCGCGGTTGCTGGAAATGCTGTGCGCGTACTTTTTAGTAATAATCAACAAGTCGACATTCCTTTTACTAATTTTCTCTGGAATCAATCTCCCATTCAACCGCAGCCCGGTTGGATCATCTATATGACACAAAGCAATGGCCAATGGGTTTTGACCCAATTACCCAAAGTGGAAGGATCATTAGTTGCCATGCAACCACAAACAGGTTCCATCTTGGCTTTAGTTGGTGGCTACGATTATCAAAAAAGTAAATATAATCGAGCCACACAAGCTGAACGCCAACCTGGTTCAAGTTTTAAACCTTTTATTTATGCTGCAGCCTTGGCTAAAGGATATCATTTAGCCACGATTGTGAATGATGCACCGATTGTAGTGAATACAGTGGGAACACAAGAAGAATGGCGACCACAAAATGATCAGAAAAACTTTCTGGGACCCACACGCTTACGTATTGGTTTAGTGCAATCTCGTAACTTAGTCTCCATCCGTTTACTTGATGCCATTGGTATTAATTACGCATTATCTTATCTTAAAAATTTTGGCTTTAATGCGAATAAATTACCCAACACGCTTTCTTTAGCACTGGGCGCTGGCTCAGTAACACCGTTGCAACACACTGCCGCTTTTGCAGTACTTGCCAATGGTGGTTATAAAGTTTCGCCTTACGTCATCGATCACATTACCGATGCGCAAGGAAAAATAATCTATCAAATGAATCCTGCAACCGCTTGTGATAACTGTACTGATACAGCGGATGCTTCTAAACCAGCAACACCAACACCTAAAAATTTAGCTCCACGCACTGTGGCACCGGAAGTTGCTTATCTGATTACCAGCGCATTAAAAGAT
>CAYSGV010000295.1:0-3758 GCA_964430685.1 uncultured Gammaproteobacteria bacterium | reverse complement strand
ATTTGATCTATCAATTACGCTACCCGGAGTTGGCCGTATTGGTGTAAAATAATCGCTATAATTTTGACAAGGAGTTAGTCCATGTATAGACAAGTAGATAACGCAGACACTGAAGCTTATGACAGTATGGATACAAGTAGAGCACCACTTTGGGCAGTCTATGCACGTGGATATGATGCACAAATATCACATGCAAATTTAGCATTAGAAGAAAAATTGTATGCTATGTTGTGTGAATGTCTTCTTCATGAAGACGTTGAAAAATTAATTCATGCCATACAGGATGCTTGCCGCAAGCATCCTGATGCAAAAATTATATTTGCAAATCTATTAAGTCGTTCTGAGTTTCAACCGCCTGGTCAAGATGAACCAGGTGGTACCTTTTATGTTAAACAATCGCGATATGAACGCGTTGGCATCAAACATTTTAATGGACGTCATCTAAGAGCAATTTTATGGCATGATGATATTATCGGATCAGAATTTGCATTTAAATTGGCACAATTATTTGCTAAAGAAATTATTGACACTAATGGTTATATTTTTCGCCGTGCTGCGATTCTAACTGATATTGTTTGCAAAGAAGGTGCGAAATATCTAAGTAGGGCGCTGGCCGAAAAAGCTTATGGCAAACATTCGCTAACGCTTTTTTGCCATCGACTAATCTTAAAAGAAGGGAAAAAAAATCCACAATTATTGTTTGAGGTAGCACAACAGTTAGCCGTAACGCCGTTTCATCAATTACGATTACGCTTATATCAAGCCATACCTCAAGAGTCCACTTTCTTTGTACAAGCACAAGCGGCTTGTAGCGAAATCGATACAAGCCAGGATAGAACCCTCTCCACACAGCGACCAACCTCTACCACAGCTTTAATCGATATGTTGGTTGTGGCCACGGCTGAAGCACTCGCAGAAAATATTGCTGTAGCAACGAGTGAGTCACTGAGTCGTGGATTTTTATCTATGATGCGACAGACGCATAAAGATAATGAAGACTATTCTCGAGTTTTGTTTTTTTTGAGTCTTGCCGTCTTAACTGGTAGTCAAAATGCATTACTCGAATATGTTAATTTAACTTATGTAAAAGTTGTGCATGTTAATGATAACACAATTACTTTAGCTCGCAGAGTATATGCTGCAAACTTAAAGGATAAAAGGTTGCGCATCGATGATGGTGCGATAAGCGCTAAGCAAATCACAGAATCGGTACGCATCGAAATAATGGGGACTTTACTAAGAGAACGGCTTAACGAATATGTGTTAGGAAAAAGCATTTGGTTTGATTTAAGACAAATTCTAAGTTTATATGCATCATATAAACTGACTAGAAACTTAGTTGTTGACCGTGCCAATATCAATTTGACACTATCAAAAAATTTTCATGCATTAACAAAAGAAGGGCTTGCTGAGAATTTTCAGAAACTTGCTATAAGCTTTCAAAGAATGGGTGAAGAAAGTCTAAAACAACTTCATCTCATGCTAAAAACTCAAGGTTCTTTTCGTGCTGAATTACTGCAATATGCACGAGAACGTTTAAGAAGTTATATACTAGATGACAGCACTGATAATATGGTAAATATTTTTCAGTTATTTTATTGGTTATTGCCTAATGATCTAAACGAACTTTTAAATGTAATGGATGCTTTTGCCCGTGCGAGAAACGACATCTATACTAAAGCCTTAGCGTTGTTACGTGCAGAAATAACCAAGTCGAATCCTGATTTTCCAAAAATTTTTCGCATCTACCATCGCTTGAATGATATATACGAAACTTCCAGAGAATTTAATATTGCCGTATCAATATACGAATTGCCGGCTGATTGTAAAAATTTACAAATTGAGTATTTGATAAAATTCGATTCAATGCTGCGTAGCCAGTTTAATGCGGAAAATTATCAAGCTGTTTTGTGTGCGTTAATTTCGTTAAACACTTTATGTCTTGATGTGCGGTCAGGCTGTGGTGAATTAATACAAAAAATGTTGGGTGAAATTGATTGGCGTGAATTATTCAGTTATTTACTAAATTCTGAACACCACGTTATCATTATTAAATTATTGCAAGTACTTAAGTCTCTTGTGACAGCCAAACAGTTTACTCAACTGATTACGGGATTTACTGAAACGTTTTGTGCTCATCGAATACAGGAGTTTACTGTAATTCACAATTGGCTTAACCATTTAAAAGAAATTTCTCAAGACCATGTATTGGCGCAAAAATTGCGGACAATACTTGTTGCGCAGCAACAATTTAATCGCACGGCATTGATTATCCATCTGGGATTGCATGCTGGTGCATTAGTTGGAACAAATCAACAACCTGTAGCGCTAGTCGATGATGAGCCAGAACATCTGAATATCGTCACAGCCAAATTAACTTGTGTTTATGCTGAATGTTTGCCTCAAAGTATTGGTTTAGCAGACAGTACAATCAGGCAATCGCAATTTAAACAAGTACAAGATGCAGATTTTACACGTGCAAGTTTATTTGATGTTTCTTTTGGAAGAGCAGTATTTACCGGGGTTATTAAATTTAATTCCGCACATTTGGAACAGGTAAATTTTAAAGAAGTAAGTATTCATAGATCTTGCATGTTAGATTTTACCGGTGCAGCACTGATAAATGTTAATCTTTGCCGTCTGCGCGCACAACCATTTCCAGTGAACCGTATAAAAGGTTTAAATAGCGATGACTATTTTTATAGCTTATTATTTTATAACTGTGAGTTATTTTCGCAATATAATGCCTATCCGACTGAACAATTGCAAAATGCATTTTGGAATTTAGTTAAACTATTAGCCTATTTTGGCAGTTTAACGACGAAGATCATTCTCTACGACCTTATTGAAAATCGCATGGCTGATTTTTTAACAGCACCTGCATTTGAGCGTTATCAAGCAATTAGCATGGAGCGGAGATTGTTTTCTGAGCCAGTACGTGTTCCACGCTGGCATGATGAATTAACCGCATTAAAAACGACAATTGCTTCTCAATTAGTAACCGATGCAGCTAAGCGTATACCGATAAAAGTTAGGGAGTTATTACCTGAAGATCTCAAAGCACTCATACCGAAAAGAACGTTAGCTGCATTTCGATTTGTACCATTTAATGCTGCCGAAACGCTTCTCGCCAGAAAGAGCCGATTAAGCCATACACACTCTACCGTAGCAGAAATTAGTACACCTGTTGCTTTGGTGCCAGCTGATAGCATTGACCGAGTTGCTGCAGCAATTGCTTTGCCAGAAAATGGAGTTGCTGCAAATGGTATAGAGCACAGACAAGAAGATGAATCATTGCGTCTAGAGGACTTACCACGTAGTTCGCAATTAGTTGAAAGCGCATCAGGAGAGTCTACAACAGCAAATTTGGATGCAGCACCCGTTGCGCTGCCTGAATCGAAGGGTGCAGAGACACCAAGCGCTCTGCAATTAAGTAACGGTTCACCGCTAAATTCTGTTGCGGCAGAACCTGTTGCGGCACCCGTTGCGCTACCTGAATCGGACGGTACAGACGCACCAAACGATATGCAATTAATTAACGGTTCACTACTAAAACCTGCTGCTGCAGAACCTGTTGAGGTGTTTGATGAGATACCTTTATCGGATGATGCAGGCGTATCAAGCAATTCGCAATTAACTGTAAATCCATCAGCAGATCATGTGCCAGCAGCATCTGCAGCGGCAGCTATTGTGTTACCAATTCCAAGTTCTGAAATAGATGATGTTGAGCAACTCGTAGCAAGCTTTTTGCAACAACC
>CAYSGV010000294.1:0-3804 GCA_964430685.1 uncultured Gammaproteobacteria bacterium | reverse complement strand
GGTGTTGATAATTTAAACCAATTAGCGGTCGACCAATTTTAAATGAAATCCAAGTACCAACACCAGAATAAATGACTGCGGCCCAAAGCATATAACCAGGAATAACAATCGTTGTATGGCTGATTGGGATTTGCAGCGCCCCTGATATGGCCCATAACAAAAACACAAATGAAAAAAGTGATACCGTTGAATTTGAAAGGCCCAGAAAGATTTGTAAGGTTTGTGATATAAATGAATCAATATCATCTGCAATACGTTGATCTGGATTATCTGTTTCTTGTCCTTGCGCTTGAATACCATAATACGCTTGCTTCGATAAATAATTTTCAATGTAGCGATTGGTTAACCACGTACGCCAACGAATTTGTAACAGTTGTCCTAAATAAAATTTATAGACAAAAATCACAATGACTGTGGTGGCCATGAGCACAAAATAGCCCAGTAATTGAACAAAAGCTTTATAATCTAAATGTTGCAACGAATTGTAAAAAGCCTTCTCCCAATAGGTACTGACCACAGCCATGGCAACGAAACTAAGCTCAAGAATAATAATCAATGCCGCCATGCCGCGCGCATACCATTTTTCATCTGAAGAAAAGTAAGGCTTGGCCAACATCCAAATGTCACGAAAAAAAGCCATTTTTTTCATTTCTATGTCCTTATAGAAATCTATGGGTCATCACGCGCGCTCATCTTAGTCTGAATATTGGCAATTTCTTAAAGATGGCTCAGTGCGTACCGCTCTTTAGTATAGTCTGCAGTAGACATTTTTCTTACGTTTATCTTACTTGCTGAATTAATTGGATTTTTTATGGCTATACTTAATATAGGAAAAAATAATTGAAAAGGATGATGGCTTAAAAGCTTAACGTTTTCTTAATATGGAGCGCATCATCATGAGCGAAAATAAATCTGAAATAAATAAAACAATTGACCAACGATTTGAAGATTTAAAACAAAGTAGACGTACCTATGCGCCACGAGACAAATTAGAACAATTATATAGCGAGGCAAGCGCAGAGAATGCATCTTTGGTTAAACGTCACAATGAATTAGTAGGTAATCTCACAAGCATTGGGATAGATGTAGGGCGCCACCCTGCAAGAACCGTACTTAGATTTCCACGGTCTGAAGACGATTTTTTTCATGAAATAGAGAGAACCATTCAAGCGAACCTAGATTTAAAAAGATCCGTTCAAAGCTTAGAAGCTACTTGGAAATATGAAAACAGATTTCAGCCAGCTCCTGATGCTCCCATAGCAAGTCAGCGTGGTTCCCAAGGTTCAAATATTGATTCGTCACCACCGAATTCCTCTCCTGTTTCAGTATCACCGTTGTCAGTTGGATCAGAACCTCCTTCCCCCATTGGATCCACGTTAAGTTCAAGAACACCTTCACCAGTGTCTGACACTTCTTCTCCTAATCCTTCGCCTAAGAGACAGTGGACTCCAGCGATGCCATCAGCAATGCAGCCAACTCCCCCTAGACAAACTGGCTCAACTGGCACACCTACGGGTGCTAATATGGCCGCAAGAGCATCGCAAAATAGCAATTACGGAAAGTGGGTCACTGCACATTATAATCGTTCAAGTGCTGAAGTAGCAAAGCCTGCAGCGCCTACGCCTCCTACTATTACTACAAATCCTACTAAATAAACTAAAGAATAAAGTATATTTCAGCCTAAATATTCTTTAGAATCTCCTTTATTGTTTATCAATTTAAAAAATTCCTATGAATAAAATTGACACATTACGCATTGCCACCCGCGAAAGCCCACTTGCATTGGCGCAAACCAATTTGATTCGCGAGCAACTGCTACAATTGCACCCGCAATTACAAGTAGAACTGGTGCCAATGAAAACCACTGGCGACAAATTTTTAAATATGAGTTTAGCCAAAATTGGTGGCAAAGGTTTGTTTGTTAAAGAACTTGAGCAAGCTTTACTAGATAATCAAGCTGATATTGCTGTACATTCAGTGAAAGACTTGCCCATGATCATCCCTGAATAGTTTACGCTGGCGGCAATTTGTGCACGTGAAGGCGTGCATGATGTGTGTGTCAGTAAAAATGGTTTGCGCATTGCCGACTTACCACCACAAGCGATTGTTGGCACATCAAGTTTACGGCGCAGTTGCCAATTACATGCTATGCGTCCTGATTTAATCATACATTTATTGCGCGGCAATGTGAATACGCGTTTGAATCGTCTCGAGCAGGGTGAATATGATGCCATCGTTCTTGCTTATGCGGGTTTACAACGCTTAGGTTTCGCTAATCGCATCAGCGAACATTTTAATCCCGAAGAGTTTTTGCCAGCAGTAGGACAAGGTGCACTTGGTATTGAATGTCGCAAAGATGATCACGCCATTTTAGAATTATTAAATCCACTTAATCACACATCCACACGTTTATGCGTGCAAGCTGAACGTGCGATGGCTGCATTACTGGGCGGAAGTTGCCAAGTACCGATTGCCGGCTATGCACGAACCAATACAGCCGAACAATTAACGCTGACAGGCTTAGTTGGTGCGCCGAGTGGCACACCAACTTATCGTGCACAAGCAAGTGGATTGGTTACAGATTGGCTAAAGATTGGTCAAATCGTTGCTAACGATTTATTATCGCAAGGTGCTAAGCAAATTCTGGATGAAGTAAATACTAATAAATTAAATGAGGAAAAATGATGCAAGCTACAAAATATATCTGGCACAATGGCCAATTTGTTAACTGGGAGGATGCGAAAGTTCATATCCTTACACACACTTTACATTATGGTGGTGGAGCTTTTGAAGGCATTCGTTTTTATGAAACCAATAATGGCGCTGCAATTTTTAAATTGGGCGAACACATCGACCGGCTCATTTTTTCAGCCAAAGCATTAGCCATGCAATTGCCTTATACTAAAGATGAACTCATTAATGTTTGTAAAGAATTATTGAAAAAAAATGAAATTAAAGAAGGTTATATACGCCCCATTGCTTTTTATGGGTACGGGACGATGACGGTCAATCCAGTTGGCGCAAGCACAGAAGTGGCGATTGCTTGTTGGCCATGGGGTGCTTATTTACCACACCCTTTACTAAAAGTTAAAACCAGTAAGTATATTCGCATTCATCCACAATCAACGGTTGCTGAAGCAAAATTATGTGGTCACTATATTAATTGCATTTTAGCGAATCTTGAATTACGTGGGACTGAATATCATGAAGCCATTTTTTTAACTACAGATAATCTCATTACTGAAGGGAGTGGCGAAAATTTCTTCATCATTAAAAACGGTACTCTGTACACACCAAAATTAGGTTGGATTTTACCCGGTATTACGCGTGACACTTTGCTTGAATTAGCACGTTTTCACGCTATTCCCATTGTAGAAAAAGATTTAACCTTAGATGATGCTTATACAGCTGATGAAGCCTTTTTTACCGGCACCGCTGCAGAAGTCACGCCCATCTATTCAATTGATCAACATGTGATTAAAGATGGTCATATTGGCCCTATCACGCAAAAATTACAAAAACATTACCATGACGTGGTACGTGGTAATGACAGCAACTTCATCAAGCATTTAACATTTGTTTAATGTTTTCTTAAGCCGCAATGCAACAAATGTTGCATTGCGGCAATAGAAATTCAACCCCCGCACACTTAATCATTCCTTAAGATTTAGTCATTTTAAAATTCTACATCTATACTTTTAGGTAGAGATTAATTGACAATATGAATGAGAATGAGGTTGACCCATGGCTACTACAGAACAAACAAAATTAGGCGCTAATCGACAAGCATTTTTTGCACCCTAT
>CAYSGV010000293.1:0-3814 GCA_964430685.1 uncultured Gammaproteobacteria bacterium | reverse complement strand
GTATTGTTCATAACAATCGAATATATATGGGTAATTCTTAAGATAATCTTAAGAATTGAATCTCTTCGTAGCATGGACTAAGCGAAGCGTGTTCACGGTTGGACTATTTCGCGGACACGCTTCGCTTAGTCCGCGCTACGAAGAATCCACTACTCACCCAAATCATGTCATCCCATGGCGAAGGCTGCATAGCCATATTCAAAGAATGACGGGATCGAAACAGCCGTAGACCATGGAATTCAGCGTAATTTATCTTACAAAGCATCCATCATCTTCGTAAGAAAAATTAATTCTGGATCCTCGGGTCTGCGGCTGTCATCATCTCATTTTCTTTCGCTAACATCATGCAGCCTTCGCACTACATGACGCGGAAACACGTGAGTCCACATTACGAAGAGGGATATGGGCATAAAAAATGTGCCAAGTTTTACTGCAATATCGGAGTTGGTGGGAAATCTTGCGCGGCAACAGGCACAGAAAGTCGACTGCTCAGTTGCGCTTTGATTTGTTCAAAATGGATTTTGTTTGGATCATCTACTTTTGCAGTTTTAAGTTTGAATGCTAAAAAGTCAAGCATATATGTGAGCACACTGACATCTACATCTTTATTTAATGCTAAATGGCACTGTAAGTAATATAAAGAACTTTTTAAATTTTCGCTTACTTGCGACTGGTGTATGGTAATCAGCGGTTTTTCAGAATGGAAAAAAAGCGCATAGATAATATATAAATTTAAATAATATTTAACTGTCTTTGGTACAACAGCGGCATCTAGAGTAGTTAATGTTGGCAAACTACTCTCGAATTTCATCAAAAACGATTTCCCTAAACCAAAAGGAGATTGACTGAGATCCTGATTCACTTCTTTTATTTGTCTCAAACAAGAAATGAGTTCTTTTTTTATTGCATCATTATTTTGCTCCTCCGAAAAGATATAGGCAAGCACAATATAATATTTAGCATAGAGCAAATAGGGCCTGTTTTTTTCATCTTTGCTGGCTAAGTTTAAATAAAAATCAGCAAGCACCAAAAATAATCGAGAGGATTTTAAAGAATAAGCTACAGTGGCCACTGCATCAGCAGATTCAGTATTCCCAACTAATATTCCTGTATCAATTAATCGTAAAATATGTGCATTCAAACACTCAACCAGTACATTATTATGATAAGTCTCTGCTACATCTATGGCCCGTTGCGCAAATTTTTGAAAAATGAACATGGAGTCAGGATTGTGAAGTTCAACTCTTGCTGTTATAGAATATGAAAAAAACTGTTGCATCAGGTGTTGATAATAAGCATTAAGTAAACGCGCAGCTTGCTCTTGGCTTTTTTCAGTTTTATCGTGTGCCAGCAATAATTTAACTATATTCGCAATATTTTTAGCGAGTATATTATCGTAGTTTATGAGGTAATATGGGTACTCAACTTCAATAATATGACGCACCACCTCAGCTGTTAGTGTTGCATCTATCCTATATATAACAGCATATTTTAATAAATTTGTATAACACGGCCACAACATATTCCAATCTAGAAAAGTTGCCGGTTTAGTAAGATGCTGCAAAGCTACAGCTCTGTGGGCTTCCAGCTGTGGTTGAATAAAGGAAGCCAGTGCAGCTAATAAATTTTGGTCATCGGTAGCAAATGCAAATTCAAGAATGGCGTTAATTTCTTCAAGACCATGCGGTAAATTAAAATCAAAATGACCAGTTTTTAATTCAGCTAACACCGTCGCCTTTTTTTCATTGACTAAATGCTCTAAGCATTTGCGGATCATCTCAGTGAATTGAATTTGTTCTTGTGTGGTAAAATCACACATGCGCAGATTCAGCGCTAAATTAATGGCACAAATCAATTGTTCTGTATTATGTATTGACGCTCTAGTATTACGATGAGTTCTTAAATAGCCGTTAACCGCTTTCAGCACTTCCAGTAAATCGTCTGCATTTTTACATTTCTTTAATAAAGAATATAATAAAAGCGCAAAGGTAAAAGTGCCACTGCGTCCAGTGCCATTGAAACAGTGAACATAATAATTTTTCAATGCTGCATTTTTGAGCAGTGAGTGTAAGGTGAATACTTCTTGCTGGGTAAATCTGCGGCCACGCATATCTTGCCAGCCATGCAACACAATATGTGTAACATTTTTTAACCGGTAATCAAAATGCCCTTCATTACCCTCAATTGTTATGGTACGTGCTTCAAGCTTATCAATAAATGTGCTCTCAGTACGATCAATCACTTTTATTTTTGCTGTATTTTCTTCAGTGCTGTTTAATGGTTGATGCTGCAATGCAAATAAATCAAAGACCGCATGCTTGCCATCTACGGCTAATGAGGAAAGCACAATTTTATCACCATACTGATAGCGCACATCAGCACAGCTAATGATCACCTGGGTGCGATGCGCCATAATTGCATCGACATAGGCTAATTGAAATTCTGGATTATTTTTGCATAATCCCCGTCCTTGTCGCACGTTCCAATCTTTGATGCCAGTCACTGGATCAGAAAAGGCGTTAACTGAACCACCATGCCGATGAAAGGAGACATTAAAGTAAAAACGATAATGACCTAGAAAATCAGTAATTGGAATCGAACTGTCCACTACCGGGAGTGTAGGGAGTGTATCGAAGGGTGCTTCACGTTCCATTTTTTCATTTACCATGTATTATTTCATTGGCCGAAATACTACACTTTTTAGTTATAAATCAAAAGGTTTTGTAGTTTAAATGTGGGGGTTTAAGTGATATCTGCAGAATATATATTTTTCCGCGGACACGGAGCCCGTGCTCCCTAGTCCGCGCTATGAAGAATAGTTTAATTTTTTACTCAGCAATGAAAAGTTACTTCAACACCAGTCTGACCACCTACACCGATACCAAAAATTTTACCGCTGGCATCGGTAGTGAGCCACACACGGATGTCTGCTTTACTTGCTCCGGTACACAATGATTGTCTAATCTTTTTGGTCTGAGAAATAATTTGCTCAGATGGAATATAATTCGTATTACTCGGTGAAACAGGTTGATTGTTTCGTGTCACGCGTACCATACCTCTTTGCGCCAAAGCGGAAGGCGTCAAAAGGGAAGGTGAACGCCCTTCTGCATAGATAAATGGAATAGAATAATTCGTTGTATCAGGTGCAACGGCTATGTTTTGGTTCTGGGCCGCAGCAAAACTTTGGCTGCAAACGAATGCTGCAAGTAGGATTAATCGTTTCGTTATTTTTAAAAACACTTTTCTCGTTCTCCTTAATTTAAATGATAAAATATTTTTCGTAGCACTTCCAACGGACCCTACGATTGCTTTTTTTGTCATTGACGCCTACATCTTCCTGTCATTGCAGGGTGTTCTACCAATGAATTATAAACCTTTATCGATTATAACCACCCGCGGCAATCTCCTGAATAATACTTCGTAGTTGGAGATTGCCACGGAGGGCATGGATCTTCAAGTAATTACAACATATTGGTAAAACGCCCTCGCAATGACAAGAATAAAAAAAGACGCTCCCATAATGACAAAGAAACATTATTCCTCACTAACACTGTGCATCGTTTTCACGCCTGATTGTGTCGCAACCACCAATTCATCTGCACCACGCAGCGCAAATAAACCATTGCATACCACCCCTGGAATATTATTCAAAGTATTTTCTATTTTCATCGGTTCAAGAATAGGAAAATGATATACATCTAATATTTGATTACCATTATCGGTAACAAAGCCGTTGCGGTATTCAGGATGACCACCTAATTTCACAATTTCATGCGCGACCATGCTTCTAGCCATAGGGATCACTTCAACAGGT
>CAYSGV010000292.1:0-3841 GCA_964430685.1 uncultured Gammaproteobacteria bacterium | reverse complement strand
CTGCTTGCATTTGTTCGAGTGCCACGTATACATTTTCATGTATCCATTCACACTGGGATATAAAATCATGTGCGGTTGCGGTTTTTTGTGCCAACATTAATGCATTGGCGGAACTGTCTACAAAAGTGACTTGTTTGGCGCCTTTTTTTAAAGCAAGCAAACCAAAACCACCCGTGTGACAATAAAGATCAAGCACATCTTTATTTTGACAATGTTCTGCAACTAATAAACGATTGTGACGCTGATCATAAAACCAACCCGTTTTTTGACCTGTTAATAAATCAGCGTAATAATCAAAATCGTTTTCATGTACGCGAATGAGATCAGTGAGTTCCCCCTTAGCGAAATAGACTTCTTGGTTTAAACCTTCTTTCACGCGCGCAGCGGTATCATTGCGACAAAGAATAACACTTGGTTGAAAAAGTGTTTCAAGCGCCGCAAAAATAAATTCTTTTAAATTTTCCATGCCAGTGGTATTAATCTGTAACACAAAAATATCATTGTAGCGATCAATAATCAGTCCTGGTAACGCATCACTCTCAGCGTGTACCAAGCGATAATAGGGCGAAGTAAAAAAACGCTCACGCCTTTTCAGCGCGGCATTTAATCGATACAGGAAATAATCTGCATTTATTTTTTCTAGTGGATTAAGACTTAAAATACGACAGGTAATACGTGAATTTGGGTTAATAAAACTCAATGCAATGGCATTATTTTTTTCAGTGATTTGTATCAGTTGGCCGGCATCAAAATGCGCGATGTTTTTTTGCGCTTTAAGGTCGTGTTTTTTGAGCCACGGGTAACCGCGTTTAATTTTTTGCGCGATTTTTGCGGAGATATTTAATTTTTTAATTTTAACTCCGAATATTGTTGTTGGGTAAATAGATAACTTGACCGAGTTCTAGAGATTGATGTGAGAGTCTATTCATTTTTTCTAATCCACGCAGATCAACTTTATATTTTTTAGCAATGGATGCTAAAGTTTCACCGGCTTGGACAATATGAGTGGCAGCACTTTGTTGGTGCAAAGCAAAATAACTATCTGGTGGTGGATTTAAGATAAAATATTGACGAATACCAACCAACATCGCACGTGCAAGTTTATTTTGATAATCTGGATCTTTTAATTTACTTTCTTCGTTCGGATTGGAAATAAAACCGGTTTCAATCAGTAGCGATGGAATATCTGGAGACTTGAGCACCACAAATGGTGCTTGTTCCACATAATTGTGATGTAAGCGCGTCATTTTACCGATTTCTTGCAACATATCGCTGCCCAGTTTAAGACTTTCGCGAATGGTACCTGTTTGCGATAAATCTAATAATACTGAAAACAACAATGGGTTTTTATCTGCAACAGTTGTACCACCTAGCTCGGAATAATTTTCTTTTTCTGCTAACCATCGTGCGGCCTCACTACTGGCGCCTTTACGTGATAAGGCAAACACTGAGGCGCCGGCAGAATAAGGGGATTTATACGCATCGGCATGAATCGCTAAAAACATATCCGCATTCCCTTTACGCGCTAAACGTAAGCGTTCACGCAAGGGAATAAATGTATCATCATCACGTGTGAGTACTGCACGCATACCGGTTTGATCAGAAATTTGTCGCGCCAGTGCTTTGGCAATGCCTAACACCACATCTTTTTCATGAGTGCCATTGGAGCCAATTGCACCGGCATCATGGCCACCATGTCCGGCATCAATAACCACAATCACATCGCGTACATTTTTAGGTTTCGCTTGTAAGCTAATTTGTGGTACCAGTGGTAAGGGTGATGGAATTTTGTTAAACAGGGTTGTCTTGCCAGCGGGTGGTGCAGGTGGTTTGATGTTACTGAGTTCAGCAACGTGCGGCAGGGGTAAGTTTTGTGACTTTTGGGCATTTGGGTTCGTATTCTCGGTATTATTCGTTGCTTTACTGGATTCAGAAGAGTTTGCTGTGGCCATTGCTGGGACTAAATCAACCACTAAACGCGGGCCATATTGATTACTGGCAGGCAATGTAAAAACGTGCGCAGTGACGGCATTTTTTAAATCCATCACCATACGAATATTGTTTTGCTTATCAGCACCTGTACGTATTTTTTGGATAGGCGTTTGATTTAAGGCCGCATCATTGAGTGAAGTTTTGATATCCGTATGCCCTAAATCGATGACCAATCGCTCAGGCTGGTGCAGTTGAAAACTTTTAAATACAACCGTGCCATTGGTTTCAAACACCAAGCGGGTATTATTTTCTTCTTGAGCAATACGCATGCCATTAATGCTTACGGGTGCAGCCAAAGCCATTGCAGTGCTGAATAAAAAGATCAGCACACAACGTGTCATTATTTTAATGTAAGCACCCTGTCGCATTTGCGTGTCTCGTCTCGAGCATTTAAATTTATTGAAGAATAATTATAAAATTACGCACTTTATTACTATTTTTTAAAATCTAGTAAGTTTAGCCACTTTTTTCCATTTGTGGTAAGCGCTGTTAAACGCAATCTACGGCCTTTTTTAGCATAGTCAAGATGCATATGTAAATCTGCATTGGGTAAAACGCCTTCTGCACGTTCTGGCCATTCAATTAAAGCGATACTTGAATTGGTGAAATAATCATGAATGCCTAGGTGTGCAATCTCTGCTGGATCGCGTAATCGATAGAGATCGAAATGGTTCACAATCAATGGGTTTGGCTGCAAAACGCCGTCGGCTAAGTGATAACTTTCCACCAAGGAATAAGTTGGACTTTTTACTGATGCTAAATATTGGTGCGCTTGCAAAAAGCCGCGAACGATGGTTGTTTTACCGGTGCCTAATTCTCCAGATAAAAATAAGATGGCCGGTGGTTGGCAAATTTGGGCTAAAGCTTTGCCAAACGCAAGTGTTGCGCGTTCGCTATTCAGATCATAAATCCTTTCAGTTACGGTGTGGGTTGGCATATTGATGAATATAGGGCATTAAGTCTGCTGCCAATAAACCCCGTTCACCATTTTGGCAAGCGGTATCGGCAGCATATGCATGTAGACAAACACCTAAGCGCGCGGCAATTTCTGTGGCAAAACCTTGCGCGACTAAACCACCAATCACCCCACTAAGCACATCTCCCATTCCACCGGTAGCCATACCTGGATTACCTGCACTACAGAGTGCCGGCCCATGCGATGGACCCTGAATGATGGTGCCCGCACCTTTGAGTACAATCACACCGCCAAATCGTTGGTGTAATTGTGCCGCGGCATGAAAGCGATCAGCTTGAATATTTTGTGCAGATGTATGGAGTAAGCGGGCCGCCTCCCCAGGATGTGGCGTTAAGATCCAATTTTCATTCGGTTTTATGTTACGTTCAGCAATAATGTTCAATGCATCGGCATCAACAATAAGAGGGCATTTACAGGTTAATACGCAATCAAGTAATTCATTTGCCCAGCTCGAACGACCTAAGCCAGGGCCAATCACGATGACCGTTGCTCTATTCATTAAACTCTGTAAATCCAGCCTAGACATCACTTCAAAACACATCAATTCGGGACGTTGGCTCGTCACAATCGCGACATGTTCTGGTCTTGTGGCCACGGTAGTTAAGCCGGCACCGGTACGTGCACAAGCTTCAGCGGCAAGTCTTACGGCACCTGGCATGCCGTAGTCACCACCAACAATGAGTACATGCCCGAAGTGTCCTTTATGAGCATTACGCAACCGGGGTTTCAAATAGACGGATAAATCAGCATAACTAATACGCGAAACAGAAGGTTCCACCTTAGTAAATATTTCAGCAGGCAAATTTAAATTATCATAAAAAATATCACTGGCATAAATTAAACCATCTGCGGTAAATAATCCTTGTTTTAACC
>CAYSGV010000291.1:0-3854 GCA_964430685.1 uncultured Gammaproteobacteria bacterium | reverse complement strand
AACATTATTGGCGGGTTGTGTTGCCACGCGTAAACGTTCGCGTGCAAGTAAAAAATTTAATTCCGGATGGACTTTTTTTTGTGGTAGTTGATTGGCTCTTTGTTTAACTTCAGCAATTCTATTGTTAGTTAAAGGGTGCGTGCGTAAATATTCAGTTGTATAACCATCGGTATTTAACTTTTCTTCTTTTAACAGTACTTCTAAAAAATCAGCAAATTGATGTGGATCAAAACCGGCTTTATCAACTAGTTGTAAACCAATGCGGTCAGCTTCTGCTTCTGCAGTTCGTGTATAATTGATTTGTGCTTGTTGCATTCCGGCAGCAGTGGCGGTAAGTGCGCCGACGCCAGCTTCACTATTCAGTGCACCAAGTGCAACAGCACCAAGTGCGGCAGCTATAGCCGGTACCATCATTTGCTTTTGTTGTGCCATGGCGCGGGCCAAATGATATTGATTTATGTGTGCAATTTCATGTGCAACTACACCCGCAAGCATATCCTCATTCGCACAGGCTAATATTAAACCACTATTGACACCTAACATACGACCAAAGCTAGCAAATGCATTAATTTCATCAGAGTCAACAAGTAAAAATTCAATTTTTGCGTGCGGTTGGTCAAGCGCCGCTAAACGGTTACCTAATTTTTTAAGATAATCTGTAAGTAATAAATCGTCGACAAGATAATCATGTATTTCTTCGCGTAAAATTGTTTTTTGTTCTTGTTCTTTTTTTTGATCAAGTTGGGAAAGCGAAATATCGCCAAGATCGGGTAACTCACTTGAGAAAACACGGGTATGAAACATAATACAGAGCAGACTGGAATAAAGTAAAAGACGACTATATTTAAATACCGTAGGCGTTTTATTCTTCACCCAGGTAAACAGCTTTAACTTGTGGGTTATGAATAATTTCATCAGTTGTACCGGCATATAGAATTTTTCCTTCGTTAACAATATAAGCACGATTACAGATCGCCAATGTGTCTTTGACATTATGATCAGTTATCAAAATGCCGATTCCTTTTTTGCTTAAGAAAGTTATCATGCGCTTGGTATCAGCAACAGCAATTGGATCAATACCGGCAAATGGCTCATCCAGTAAAATAAATTTAGGATCAGATGCAAGTGCCCGTGCAATTTCTACACGTCGACGTTCACCACCAGAAAGACTTTGACCTATCTGGTCGAATAAATGTCCAATGCTAAAATCATCCATTAATTTTTCGGCACGGGCATTTCTTTGATCAGTTGTTAATGATTTATTGAGTTCTAAAACAGCTAAAATATTATCCCGGACGGTTAATTTGCGAAAAATAGATGCTTCTTGAGGTAAGTAGCTAATACCCAGGCGTGCCCGCGCATGCATCGGCATTAGTGTAATGTCTTGATTGTTTAATCGAATTTGACCTTCATCACTAGGTACAAGACCGACAATCATATAGAAACTTGTTGTTTTACCGGCACCGTTAGGGCCAAGCAAACCGACAATCTCGCCACCTTGCAATTGCAGTGATATATGATCAACGACACGGCGTTTTTTATAAGTTTTGGCAAGATTATTTGCTACTAATTGATTGACCATTTTGCCTCTTCAACTTGTTTTATTAGCGGTTGCAAACCAATTTGAATCAGTGTTCTCAATCACGATAGATGTACGTCCATTCTTATTCCCAGTCGATATCAAATTACCCGTTTTGAGATCATATTCAATATTAGGTCCCTGTATACTGTTTCGATTTTGAATCGCTTTAGCATTACCGATTAAAGAAACTTTATGTGTGAGTGGAAAGTACTTAATTGTAGTCGCTTCAGCGAACAGACTATTTACTTCGCCATTTTTTTTAGCCATTGCTGTAGTGTTTGTAGTCCAATATTTAGCTGGATTTCCGATGGCAAACGCTTGCTTAATTTGATTGTGTTCATCTAAATAGATAAGCAAACGATCAGCGGTTAAATGTGTTTCACCATGTGTTAATACAACAGAACCTGAAAAAGTTGCTATATGTTCATTGCGATTAATATCTGATTTTTCTGAGGTTATATTTAATGGAGCATTTGTTGTTTGTTGCGCGTAATTTATTGTTGCATACAGTAATATGAAAATGCCTATTAAAAAATATTTAATTTTCATAATAACCCTTCACATTTGACAGCAAAGTGATTCGATTTGAATTTAAATCAGCATTCATACCTACAGCAGACAATTTATGATTGCCTTGCATCATTTCAATGGATTCTTTTGTGTGTGCAAGTTTGTTTTGTGGGTCAATATCTAATTTTTTTGTATGAATGATTGTTTGTTGCATATTATTAGATGTATTTTCCTTTGCCTCAATATCATCTTGCAGCTGAATTAAGGATTGATTTGGTTGTATTAAAACATGAGCTGTTCGAGCCACAATAGACCAATAGCTATCAGGTTTATTATACAAAATCATTTTTGGTAGTGAAAAAACAATGGTTTGATTATCATTTCTAGAATATTGCATTGCATTTTTTGCCACTAAGTGGCTATATGGCGCGCCTTGCTTATCGAATTCAAATAATTCAATTTGTTTCATATAAGCGTCTTCTTTATCGGCAAACTTTGGTGTTGTTACCGCCGGTTGCTGCGTTTCTTTATAATATAAATAAGCCCATATGCTCATTGACATCATAAACACAAGCAATACCTTGATCAGATTTTCATTTAAAAAATTTATAATTGAATTCATGCGTAATGGATTATACATAAAAGGATAACGCCTTTTCCCAATTATTTTGCGCTTGCAATAACCAGTCGCAAAATTCGCGTGCTGCACCATGACCACCTTTTGATTGAGTACACCAATGTGCATTTTCTTTAACGATGGTGCGCGCATTAGCAACAGCAACAGCTAAGCCCACACGACGCATGAGCGCTAGATCAATTAAATCATCTCCAACATATGCAACTTGTTCATTGCCCAAGCCATTTTTTTCCAGAATTTCTTCATAAACAGACAACTTATTATTGATACCTTGATAGATTTGGGTAATCCCTAATTTTTGCAAGCGTATCGATACTGCTTTTGATTCTAACCCGCTGATAATTGCAATTTGAATGCCACATTGAAGCAACAGTTTTAAACCTAAGCCATCTTGAATATTGAACATTTTGCTTTCAACACCCTCGTTGCTGATGTAAATATGGCCATCAGTTAAAACGCCATCAACATCAAATATAGCCATTTTAATTTTTTGAGCTCTTAATACTAGCTCCATCATACAATACCACTACGTAATAGATCATGCATATGAATTAAACCGACAACACGCTTATCTGCATCGGTGACCACAAGGCCGGTAATCTTATATTGTTGCATCATATTGAGTGCCTCAACCGCCATTGAATGCGGCGAAATTGTTTTACAGTTTTTGGTCATGACTTGGTCAATTTTTGTATGCTTTAAATCAATTGAACGTTCAATTGCACGCCGTAAATCCCCGTCGGTAAAAATTCCTAAGAGTATGCCTTGTGCATCGGTGATAATGGCCGATCCAAAACCTTTTTTACTCATTTCAAGTATCGTTTCCGCAAAACTTGTTTGATTCGAAACAATGGGGAGCTCAGAGCCGCTATGCATTAAATCTTCAATGCGTAGCAATAACCGTCGTCCCAGTTGTCCACCAGGATGTGACAATGCAAAATCATCCGCAGTAAAGCCCCGGGCTTGTAATAAAGACATGGCAAGTGCATCTCCCATAACGAGTGCAACAGTGGTACTGGCCGTGGGCGCTAAACCCAAAGGACAGGCTTCTTCAGAGACACTTACGTCTAAAATAACATCCGCTCCCTCAGCTAAGGGCGAAGTCTTATTACCTGTTAAAGCGAT
>CAYSGV010000290.1:0-3860 GCA_964430685.1 uncultured Gammaproteobacteria bacterium | reverse complement strand
GACCATATAAATACAAGGCAAATGATTTTCTAATGCAATTTCCTGCGCGCGTAAATGTTTTTTAACCGTAATAGGGAAGTAGGTACCACCTTTTACGGTGGCATCATTAGCAATTATCATACATTGTTGACCATGGATCAGACCGATACCTGTTAAAATACCCCCGGCTGGTGTTTCTTCATGATAAAGATTTAATCCTGCAAATAATGACAATTCTAAAAAAGGTGAGCCTGGATCAAGCAAATAATTAATTCGGTCACGTGGTAATAATTTGCCATGTGCAAGATGACGTTTTTGTGCCGCATCATCACCACCGGCATTTAATTTTTGTGTAAGTTCTTTTAATTCAGCCACCACCTGCTGCATGCTGGCTTGATTCGTTTTGAATTGTTCATCATTCAAATTAATAGATGATTGATATTCTGTCATATTGCATCCTGCTTTTCGACACTACCTAATTCCATGCTACTACTGTTGCTGTTGGATTTATCCTCTACAACCTAACAAACTGCTAGCTACCAACCTCTTCGAGCGCGCGTTGTTTGAGCGTTACTTTAGCATAATACAATAATACCATTAACGCGAACACGCCCAATATTGTAGCGATATAAACGGGCAAGAGCATATCAATAAAGCCCAGGGGTCCTATCAATAATCCTGTGACACCCCATGCTGCAGCGCAAACAGATCCTGTTATACCCATAACCCAACCTTGCGAATCTTTATCAGCAGAATTGGAAAATAGGGTGAGATATAAAGTATAACCAATCACATTCATTGCCGAAGCAACGAGAGCAATCCACCAATGTACTTGTTCATTAGATATAACGCTTGCTAATAGAAACATGATGGTCATGATTAAAATAGACAATATACAAATTTTAATTTCATTTTTTAAATAACGTAATGCCAAATGCACTAATACTGTTGCAGACAAAACAAAACCAATGCCAATAAATGCTAAAAACAAACCGAGTTCTTTATTATCATAATGATAGTTTGCTTGCATCAGCCATAAAATAACTTGAATATAAAAACCCCATGCACATTGAAACAGAACTAAAGACAATGATAATACTGACCAATCACGGTGTCTAAACGCATCTAGAAATAAATGAAAACCTTTATGCAGTATCAGTTTGCCTTCCCTAATCTTTGCGACAAAAGTTTCTTTAAATAAGAAAATAAGTAATACGCTGTTCAGCAATGCGAATAATCCGCCTACCGTAAAAGGTGTGCTTAAACTAAAAAATGAAAATAGTTTAGAATCCGATGTATAGCCACCAATGAGCGGCCCAATGATAATACCTAAGGCAGCTGCTAAGGTCATAATACTCATGTTCGATGCTTTATTATGAGTGGTGCTCACATCAGCAATAGCTGCTTGTGCAATCGGTTGACTGCCGGCAAACAAACCACAAATCGCACGCCCTAATAGAAGCAGGGTCAAATTATGGTAATCAATGCCAAATGCGGATACCTGATAACCCACTGCTGTACCAAGTAAACAAATGAGTAAAACTTTTTTACGCCCCATACGATCAGATAAATCACCAAAAATAGGCGCGCCAATAAACATGAATAGGGGATACAACGACATCGCTAAGCCATATAAGAAACTACGATTCAGCGTACTCACCCCATCAGCCAGCAAGCCACTGGTAGGGTCAAAAAATAAAGGCGTCAACACGGGAAAGACTAAACAGATCCCCATGATGTCTATTAAAATGATAAAAAATAGCGGCAAAATTGCCCAAATTTGTTTTAAGTAAGTTAAAGGCATAAGACACCACTTTGGTTAAAGGCACCCGAATTAAGCGAGCCATCCAGTATACCGATATTTTTTAAGGACACAAGGCTATGGCAGATGAATTTGCAACGTAAGAAAACTTCATTTAAAAACAAAAACTGGTCAGATTTCCGCTCAAAATATGTTAGATGTTGAACGCGCAATTAAACTACAACTTGATTTATAGTTTTTACGTAAAAATTTTTATTCGTTTGGATGTGCATCAGGTCTTTGTGCAACATTTTGTTGTTCGAGCGCTAATCGAGCATTTTGTTCATATTTTTGTAACAATGCAACGGCTGGTTCGAAGCCATCTACTTTTGCATATTCAATTGCAGTCTTATCATCAAATTTTCGTGATAACATTTCTAATTGCTGTTCAGGAGTTAACCTGTCCATGATTAAATTAATACAAATCAAACGTCGAGATGCCGTAGCAGCATGCAATAGCGAGCTATTATCTTCACCTGTACTCATCAATACTTGAGCCATTTGCTTGGAAGGTATTTTTTTCAAAAATGATTCAAGATGAATAAAATCTCCTTTGAGAATCATCGACGTCATCATGCTAAAACAACCTTTTCTATCTTTTAATACTGGTTGAATATCATTTTTTGATAAAATTTTATTTATAATAAGTGCTTGTGTTTTATCATTATCCGCATATTCAAAAGCAATAGATAAGGGCGTACCACTTTCAGATGGACGAGTTAATTCAGCTAAAACTCGAGCACTAGGTATAAAACTTAATAAATATTTGAAAGAATCAAATTGACCTTCCCTAGCATTTAAGTGTAATAAAGTCCGTCCATAATTATCAATTTTAATTACAAAAGTTATTTTTTCTAGCTCTGTTAATTTAAGGGGCAATATTTTCTTATAAAACGCTACATCTCTTCCTTTGCTGAGTACTTGTTTATATTCTTCCTCGGACAATATTTGATCGAATGGCTTATTACTATAATATTGATCACGAATCCACTCCAAAATAGCGCCATTTCTTGATTGTGCGGCTACTCCGATAACTGAATTTCTTGCGCCATTTATTTGCTGTAGTGCGTCCAATTGCTGATCAGGCGGAATTTGACTCAGTACCATCATGAAACTATCCAACAGCCCTGCTTGTGCAAGTTGATGCAGTGGTGTATCTCCATAATCACCTGTTCTTCTAAGTGTTGCTAAGCGTTGCTCTTGTGGTATTTCTGCAACAACAGCTGATATAATTTCGTGATTACCACCACGAATAGCATACTCCAGCATGTTTATCAGGTAAAAGTCAGTTTGATTATGAATCACTGGCAATAATTCAACTGGTATATTGTTTAATATAAAGCGAAAGGTTTCCGCATTACCCGAATGAGCAGCCAAATGTAAAATATTTTGACCTCTACCTGTGTTATGTTGTAAGGCCTGTAATTGCTCCTCGGGCGAAAGCAATTGCCATAAAGTTCGCACAGCTTCAGTATTGCCTCTCAGCACGGCTCGTTCTAGTACAGTTGTGCCACCAGTTGTTGGATCATGATCAGTCATAAAAACAAATTCTGCTTGTCTATCACGGGGAATATACGGTAGTAACAAATTCAATATTTCAACTGATTTACTACCATCACGGTTAGCACAACAAACAGCAAAATGTAATAAAGAATATCCACCTTGCACTGTTTGCAGTGCAACATCGATTGTATCCTTATTTAAAATACCCATAGCAAGTAATAATTTAACGCCATCAATGTCATTCGCATTGACCAAATCTTGAAATAAACTAAGACCATTTGCTCTTGCTTGAAAAAAGACATTTGCCAAATCATTTTTCGGAATCAATTTGATGGCATGTCTTAACATGATCATATTGTGTGTTTCACATATATAACTTAAGACACTATTGCCACGCTCATCATTTGCTAATAATGCAGCTAATTTTTGGTCATCTGGTAGCCGTGAGAGCAATTGTAAAAATAATTGATCGGCATTCGCTTTTGCAGCCGCATGTAAAGGTGGTAATCCATTAAGATTACTATCTGTACTGCGAATTTGTGCAGAACCACTTTGTTGCGCACAAATAACAGGTAAT
>CAYSGV010000289.1:0-3868 GCA_964430685.1 uncultured Gammaproteobacteria bacterium | reverse complement strand
TAATAAACGTGCGGTCACAAAAGTGTAATTGGGTTCACGCTCAATCAGTGTACGGGCGGTCATGATGGCGGTTTTGGTTACTTCAGCAATGGGCACGCCATCATAAAGATTACGTAATGTATCGTTTAGAATTTGCGGTGCCGCAACGGCATTGATATCTGAACATGCTTCATTAATGAGAGATGACAAACGGTTTTTGTCTAATTCAATTAGTTTCCCATCAGCTAGAGTGACGTGAAGAATACTTGTACGCTCACTGGGAATGGCCTCTTCTTTGGTTTTGCGTTCTTCAGCCCGTTTTTCCCGGTAGAGTACATAGGCGCGGGCAACCTTATGTTCACCCGCGCGCATTAAGACTAATTCAACTTCATCTTGAATGTCTTCAATATGTAGGGTGCCACCCGTAGGTAATATACGTTGAAATTTTTGATTGATTCGATTTGTTAGTTGCTGGACTTCATCACGAATACGGCTCGATACCGAAGCTTGTTCACCCTCAACGGCTAAAAAAGCTTTGGTTATGGCAATGGCAATTTTATTGCTGTCATAGGACATCAATTGACCATTGCGTTTGATGATGTGTAATTCGCCAGGTTGGGCAGTTGAGTCGTATACCACGTCCTCAGCTGATTGCAGAGCAGTTGCCATAAAAAATTCTCCCTTTATTCCTAAAAAAATAAAACCTAATTTGCATTGATTTTTTATTAAAATTAAACACCTTTCCTTGCGGCACCTATTTGCATTGATGCACGCAGGAGAATAACCAAACTGAAACCATAGATGTTTCATACGGTTACAATGGGGTTTGAGTTATTTTGTTGAAAAACTATATGTAGTATGAAATATAATCACGGCTACAAGATATACATGATGATATACGCATCTTTAGCTCAGAACAAGTGCAAAAACTGTTAATAATTTGTGAATATTTGACCCTTCATACAGGGCTCGGTTAATATCGATTGTCAAGTGGTTTGGGGAGAAAATTTATCCACCAATTTTGACTTAAAACGCCTTCTCCAGATCGAAGACGGGAGAAGGTATAGACGCCAGATGAAGGTCTTTACAGGTCTTTTAAAACTTTCTTTTCGATAATTTATTTATGAGGTTTAAACGTGGAAGTCACGGCAGGGATTACACTGTGTAAAGAATTACACGATCGTGTTGCACGTTTACGGAGGTCACTTTGACTTCGATACAAAATTTGAGCGGCTACAAGAGCTCAATCGTGAATTAGCCCAACCCAACATTTGGGACGACCCAAGTAAAGCGCAAACATTGGGTAAAGAAAGTGCGCGCTTAGGAGAAGTCGTGGCTCTTTGGCAACAGTTAGACAAACAGCTTAAAGATACGTGTGATTTGTTGAATTTAGCGATGGATGAAAATGATGAACACACGTTTACGGATTGTTTGACTGATCTCAAAAAGATAGAAAAACAAGTGTCGGCTACTGAGTTAACGCAAATGTTTAGCGATGAAATGGATAGTCAAAATGCATTTGTTGATATCCAATCCGGTGCGGGTGGTACTGAAGCGCAAGATTGGGCAGAAATGTTACTGCGCATGTATCTACGTTGGGGAGAACGTCGTGGTTTCGGTACAGAAATTATAGAGATTTCTGCCGGTGAAGTAGCAGGTATTAAAAGTGCAACGGTTAAATTCATCGGTGCATATGCCTATGGTTGGCTGCGTACGGAAGCCGGTGTTCATCGCTTAGTGCGTAAATCTCCTTTTGATTCTGGCAACCGTCGCCATACATCATTTGCCGCTGTATTTGTCTATCCTGAAATTGATGAGAATATTGAAATCAATATTAATCCTGCTGATCTACGCATCGATACTTATCGAGCCAGTGGTGCGGGTGGGCAACATGTGAATCGAACCGATTCGGCCGTACGCATTACCCATTTACCCACGGGCATTGTGGTACAATCGCAAAGCGATCGTTCGCAACACCGAAATCGTGATATTGCTTACGAACAATTGCGTTCAAAATTATTTGAATTAGAAGAACGTAATCGCAAAGCAAAATTACAAGCGGCTGAGGAAGCCAAACCTGAAGTGGGTTGGGGGAGTCAAATTCGTTCGTATGTGCTCGACCGTTCTTTGATTAAAGATCTGCGCACGGGTGTTGAAGTTGGCGATACACAAAGAGTATTAGATGGTGATTTAGATATTTTTATGCAAGCAAGTTTACAAGCGAAAGTTTAAGACTAATGTGATGAATATGAACTACGAATTTATGATTCATATGTAATTATATATCGTAGCGCGGACTTAGGAGTGAAAGCTCCTAAGTCCGCGAGATTGAATTATTCCGCGGACACGGAGCTTTCGCCCCTAAGTCCGCGCTACAATATAAGGTATAGGACAAATGACGGATTCAGAATTATCCCACACTGCACCAGAAATTTCTGGTGAACAAGAACAAATTGCGCAACGTCGGGGCAAATTGGCACAATTACGTGAGAGCGGTAACGCTTATCCCAATTTTTTCAAACGCACCGTATTAGCGGGAAGCTTACACCAACAGTATGGTGAATACGATCACGACACGCTTGAACAAACACCAACAGATTTTTCTGTAGCGGGTCGTATCATGTTAAAGCGAGTAATGGGTAAAGCTAGTTTTATGACAGTGCAAGATATGTCCGGTCGCTTACAACTTTATTTACGTCAAGATTTAATTGGTGATCAATTATTTGGTGAAACAAAAAGTTGGGATATTGGTGATATCATTGGCGCAAGAGGTTCAGTGTTTAAAACCAAGACAGGTGAATTATCATTAAAAGTAAACGAAATTTATTTACTCACCAAAGCATTGCGACCATTGCCTGATAAATTTCATGGTTTAACTGATCAAGAAGCACGTTATCGTCAACGTTATTTAGATTTACTCATGAATGATTCGACGCGGCGCACCTTTACCATTCGTTCACAGTTAATTGAAGCCATGCGAGAATTTTTCCATCACCATCAATACATAGAAGTGGAAACACCAATGATGCAATTGCTTGCTGGTGGTGCAGCAGCTAAACCATTTGTTACACATCATCATGCATTGGGCATGGATTTATTTTTACGCATTGCACCAGAATTATTTTTAAAGCGTTTAGTGGTCGGTGGCTTTGAGCGGGTATTTGAAATTAATCGTAATTTTCGCAATGAAGGTGTTTCAACGCGTCATAATCCTGAATTTACTATGTTAGAGTTTTATCAAGCTTATGCAGATTATCAAGACTTAATGAATTTAACAGAAGAATTATTTCGCTCACTTGCGCAAACGGTGCTTGGTTCAACAAAATTAATTTATCAAGATATAAATATTGATTTTGCTGTACCCTTTCAACGACTCACACTTGCCCAATCGATCTTAAATATGCACCCGCACCTCAGTGCACAACAATTATCAGACCACACACAGCTGAAACAAATTGCCAAACAATTTGGAATTTCTGTTCCAGACAATGCAGGTATAGGCAAGATCCAAGTCGAAATTTTCGAAAAAACGGTAGAACACAATTTAATCCAACCAACTTTTATTACGGCTTATCCTGCGGAAGTATCACCATTAGCGCGATTAAATGATCAAGATCCATTCGTGACCGATCGTTTTGAATTGTTTATTACTGGGCGTGAAATTGCCAATGGTTTTTCTGAATTGAATGATCCAGATGATCAGGCTGAACGCTTTCATCTACAAATGCAAAATAAAGCACAAGGTGATGAAGAAGCGATGCCTTATGATGAAGATTATATTAAAGCTTTAGAATATGGCATGCCGCCCACCGCTGGGGAAGGTATAGGTATTGACCGGCTTGTCATGCTGTTTGCTGATCAACCATCTATTCGTGATGTGTTGTTATTT
>CAYSGV010000288.1:0-3873 GCA_964430685.1 uncultured Gammaproteobacteria bacterium | reverse complement strand
CGTTTTACCGGTACCGGTAGGTGCTTTGGCAATAATGTCATGACCTGCTTTGGCAATAGGAATTGCTTGTGCTTGAATAGGTGTTGGTTTTAGATAGCCACAATTAGCTACCGCTTTTAAAATAGGATCGCTTAAATTTAAATTTGCAAATGACATGCGTTACTTCTCTATAATTTATTAAAAAAACAATGCAAGGTGCATATGCCTTTTTTCATAAAAATAGAAATCTGGCACTCGAATGCAGCTGGCGCTTAATCATCGTCGCCATGCCTAAGGTCGTACACACAATAAACGTTGTACATACAGGAATAGAGAGCGATGGTCAGAATGAAATAAACCATTCTGTATTGTTACAGATTAACTCTAACAATCGGTGCAGTATCAACTATTTTACCAAATAAAGCAAATAATTAATGATTTTTCACTCAAAATGATACAAAACAGTATAAAATTCAGTCGTAGCGCAATTTTACAAACACCCTCCTTTTTACTGGTTAGACGAATCGACGTGGTGAATTAATCAATTTACCTCTGAAAAAGCTCTTGATGCCCTTGGATTAATCCTTGCACGATTTCAGGTTCAGCTAAGGTAGATGTATCACCCAGATTTTCCAAATCACCTTCTGCTATTTTTCGCAAAATCCGCCGCATAATTTTACCGGAACGGGTTTTTGGTAATCCCGCTGCGTACTGAATAACATCTGGTATTGCAATAGCACTGATTTGTTCACGCACTAAATGAATGAGCTCTTTGCGCATTTGTTCACTTGGCTCAGAATTTTTCATTAATATCACAAATGCATAAATACCTTGCCCTTTTAACTCGTGTGGAAAACCCACTACACCTGCTTCTGCAACAGAAGGATGCATGATTAATGCGCTCTCAATTTCTGCAGTACCCAAGCGATGTCCAGAAACATTAATGACGTCATCAACACGACCAGTAATCCAATAATCTCCATCAGGATCACGTTGCACACCATCGCCGGAAAAATAAAATCCTGGGTAAGGGCGAATATAACCATTTAAATATCGCTCAGCATTGTTGTAAATGGTTAAGAGTTGACCAGGCCAAGGTTGTGTAATCACTAATTTGCCTTCAGCAGCTCCAGATAATAATTGCCCTGTATCATCAACAATACCTGGAACAATTCCAAAAAAGGGCCGCATGACTGATCCGGGTTTCATCGGCATACAACCGACCATCGGTGAAATTAAAATACCACCCGTTTCAGTCTGCCACCACGTATCGACTATCGGGCAACGTTGATTACCGACCACATGATAATACCATTCCCAAACTTCAGGATTAATCGGCTCACCAACCGTACCCATTACAGCTAAACTTTTTCGGGAAGTTGACTGTACTGCTGCATTCCCCTCACGCATGAGTGTACGAATTGCTGTGGGTGCCGTGTAAAAAAGATTCACTTTATGTTTATCGATAATTTGCCAAAATCGCGATGCTGTTGGATAAGTAGGTATTCCTTCATACATCAATGTGGTTGCACCGTTTGCTAATGGACCATAAACAATATAAGAATGCCCGGTAATCCAACCCACATCAGCAGTACACCAATAAATATCATTTTTACGATAAGCAAATACCAAATGATGCGTTATTGCGGCATATAATAAATAACCACCTGTTCCATGCAAAACACCTTTTGGTTTCCCGGTTGATCCGGATGTATATAAAATAAATAATGGGTCATTTGCATCACATTCCACAATAGGACATTCGGCGGTTACTTTTTGCATGGCATCACCGTACCAAACGTCACGTGTTTTATGCCACAGTATTGAATTGCCAGTATGTGCGACAACAATAACAGTATGCACATTTGGACAGCCTAGTAATGCATTGTCGACATTGGCTTTTAATGATATCAGTTTACCACCACGCATACTTTGATCGGCGGTGATAACCATACGGCAATCAGCATCATTGATCCGTTCTTGTAACGCATGCGCAGAAAAACCTGCAAACACAACGGAATGTATGGCACCGATGCGTGCACAAGCCAACATGGCGATAACCGCTTCCGGAATCATTGGTAAATAAATACAAACGCGATCTCCCTTTTGCACGCCATAACTTTTCAACACATTAGCAAAACGGCATACCTGATTAAATAATTCCTCATAAGTAATCTCTTCATGCTGATTCGGATCATCACTTTCCCAAATGATGGCAACTTGCTGCGCACGTTGTGGTAAATGACGATCCAAACAGTTGTAACATACATTCAATTTACCACCTGTAAACCAACGGACATCACCAAGTTCCATTTTACCGGTTTGTATTTGTTGCCAAGGTTGCAACCAGGTTACATATTTAATTGCTTGTTGTTCCCAAAACATTTCTGGATTTTTAATAGAGAAATCATAAAGCGATAAATATTGTTGTTCATCAAAATAAGCGCGATCAGTTTGTAGAGTTGGATACACTTTTCCCTGTGACATGAATAGCTCCTTATTTAATTTCGCTAAGTATTATGGCGAATTTTGTTACACTATTATCTACAAACTATAATTTTATTTTTCCAACCAATATATCTTTGTACATCATGCATGCACCCAAAAAACTATACCAAGGATATTTGAACGTAGCGGGTTTATTTTTTTCAAAAAATGTGTGACCGGCCCAGGCAAAACCATAACCACTTAAGGGTATCGCAAATAATGTCCACCGCGCATGGGTAAACAAGAAAAAAATCAAAAATAAGAGCGCCAAAATTGTTCCCAGCACATGCAAACGACGGCTGGTTAAGTTACGATGTTCAGATAAATAAAAAGGATAAAAATCCTGAAAACTTTGAAAATCCATATCGTTTAGGTCCTTATTTATAGTACTATTATATACGCTCATCGCTATTGATGCGATGTTTACTTAAACGCCACTTATGCCTCTACCACCCACCATACACGTCATCCCCGTGCGAAGGTTAATCTTCCCAACACACATCATTCCCTGGCCGAACACTAACAATATAGGTCATCCCCGGGCGAAGGCTGCATGAAATCATTAAAGAATAGCGGAGCCTGTACAGCCGCAGACCCGGGGAACCAGAAAAAATCTTGCTAACGTAGTATTTATTAATCACCACAAGAATCTTCGTAAGTAAAATCAAATCTGGATTCCCTAGTCATTGGCTGTATTGCTCCGTTCTTCTTTAAACATTATCGCACAGCCTACACCAGGGAATGACGTGTGTTGGGAAGATTAACCTTCGCACGGAGATAATGTGTATCTGTTGGCTCCACATATATCAACACAAACATCACAAGTAGCCAATATTGGACTATAATCTACAATCTACTCTGTTAAACACATACTTAAAGGTGAAATGATGCACATTCAAGCACGCGTTGAAGAATTTATGAATGATTTATGGAATAAAAAAAACATAACCGCTATAGATCATCTATTTACTGATGAGACACTCATTCATAGCCCGCTGCAAACAGCCAAAGGTACATTAGCAATGAAAGAAATTGCGCTGATTTGGTTAGAGGCTTTCCCTGATTTACATTGCCGCTTCGATGATTGGATTACCGAAGAAAATAAAACTTTAGTACGTTGGCATGCACATGGCACACATACCGGCAAATTTTTAGAGTTTGGGCCAACTGAAAAACAAATTAATTACAAGGGTGTTAGCATTTACCGGCTGCAAGATGACAGAGTCGTTGAATATTGGGGTTTGGTCGATATGTATGGTTTAGTGGGTCAATTACAAGTCAGCAAAGACTAATTAATTAACGTTTTAATTATCGGTGCCATTCTTATGGCACAATGATTAAACACTCGCCAATCTATTAACAACTGAGTTTTCTGCTAGATCATTTCGCAATACAGCATAAGGAATC
>CAYSGV010000287.1:0-3874 GCA_964430685.1 uncultured Gammaproteobacteria bacterium | reverse complement strand
AACTAGTGCGTGGTGAATTGATACCCTATGCTACATTAGATTTACATGGCTTAACGATCGAAGCAGCTAAAAAAGCATTACAACAATTTTTACGGCAAGCACTAATAAAAGATTGGTTTGTAGTTAAAATCATTCATGGCAAAGGCAGTAAATCGAAGGAAGATTATCCCGCACTTAAAAACCAAATTAATTATTGGCTGCGCAACATAAATTTTGTCACCGCTTTTTGCTCAACTCCTGTACGTCATGGTGGTACAGGTGCACTGTATGTGCTGTTGCACACAGATGCAGAATGATAACAATACGTTCATAATCGTTACATCGTAAAAATTAGACTATACTGAATTGAATACCGATAAATTCCATGGAGGGGCCATCATGAAATATGCATTATCGATGAATGAAGAAGTTCTTTTCGATTTTAATAGAAATTGGCGTTGGTTTCTGGGCTGGGGCATCGCTTTTAGTGTTTTGGGATTATTGGCAATTACTTATGCAACAGCAATAACTCTCATTTCAGTCATATTTCTGGGTGCCATATTAGTGGCTGGTGGAATTGTATTAATCGTTGATGCTTATCAGTTTTGGTGGGGAAGATGGAGTGAATTTTTACTGCATGCTGGTTTAGGACTCCTCTATGCGCTCGTTGGCCTTTTGCTTATTATTGGACCTGCAAAAGCTTCACTTTCATTAACTTTATTACTCGCAATTTTTTATATTGGCCTTGGTGTCATCCGTATCATTTACACATTTATCTTAGAATTACCTCACCGTGGCTGGCGAATAGCAAATGGCTTAGTAGCCATCTTATTAGGGGTATTAATTATTTCGCAGTGGCCAGCATCAGGTTTATTTGTTATTGGCTTATTTGTCGGCGTTGATCTCTTAATTGTAGGTTGGGTTTATATTATGGCCGCCCTCTCTGCACGTGCACAACAACAGGCTGTAGTAAAACAATAAAGGAGGTTTATATGTATTTATTGTGGGCTATATTATTTTTGATTATTGCCATTGTACTTGGTTTTTTCGCATTCGGTGGAATTGCTGTTGCCGTTTCGTTCTTAACTAAAGTTTTATTTTTACTGTCGTTTATTTGTTTTTTAGTCGCTTTAGTATTAATTTTAATGGAAAAGATGCATTCTAAAAAAATTACGATTAAAAAAGAAGAGAGCATATAGCTCTCTTCTTTTTTGCTACAAATTAACCGTTATTTATCATCGCGATATTGATTACCACCTTGTTTTTTCTGGTTACCGCCGCCCTTAAAATCTTTTCCAGAACCTTGGCCTGGCCATTGTGGTTTATTTGGATTTGTCGAGGGTGTTTGATTTGGGCTAGCAGTTTTAGTTGAGTTAAATTGACTATCAGATTTTGAAGATTGATTTGGACTATGCTTATCCATTGCGATTACTCCTTAGTGATAAGTTAGTACGCATAGTATTAACTTATTGATTAAATTTACCATTACACATACATGGAGGTTAGCTTTTTGTCCGGACAAGTTAACTATAGCTCAAGAAAAAACGAAGGGTTAGATGATAGTGGTAGGTTGCTGATTTGATGGTAATTGTTGGGGTGGGGGTAGAGGATTAGGGTATTTATCTTTTGAACAATGGCTCGTCGCGCTGACCCACCTTACACGTCATCCTCGTGCGAAGGCTGCATGATGATCGTAAAAGTAAATTAGATATATGGCAGCCGCAGACACGAGGATCCAGGATTAATTTTTCTTACGGAGATGATCGTTTGCTTCGTAGGATAAATTGCTCTGGTTTCCATGGTCTACGGCTGATGTGATCCAATCATTCTTTGAATATGATCATGCAGTCTTCGCTATGGAATGGCGTGATTTGGGCGAGTGATAAATTCTTCATAGGGTAGGCAAAGCTTTGCTAAGCCCACAGATTAGATTTGTGTGAAAACTGTTGCAAGGTTATCCGCCAAATGCTTAGCCTAGTTTTAAACCGGTAGGTTGTTGGCTTGGTTTCTTTCCTTCAATTTCAGCAATTCTGTCTTGAATTTGCTGCAGTGATTCATTTAACTTTTGTATATTGTCTGCATTTCCTTTTCTATCATATTTTTCCATAGTACCAATTAGTTTTTGTAATAATTTACCCAGAATTTCGGCTTCAATTTTAGCAACTTTAATTTGTACATCACTTCCGGCTGTTCTTTCTACACTAAATCTATGCAGAAAATCTTGACAACCTTTTAGCATAATCTGTTGCTTAGTAACTATATTAGGTGTTTTTGCTACTTCTTTTAGTACATTATTTGCTGAAAATTTTTCTGCACTTGCTACACTAGCCGGCATCACAGATGATGGTTCTGCAGCGGCCATACGTGCTGGGCGCGGTGACATAAAGGGCGTACTAATAGGCGAAGGTGTACTCGGGGTTAATGAACCGACACTAGCTGATTCTAAATCGTCATCTGAATCAACTGGTGAAGATGGTTCAGTAAGTGTTGCAGCATGAACAGATTCAGGTTCAGGAATTGGCGTAGCTTCTGTTGGTTTCGCAGTGTTTGGTTCAGCTATGGTTACTGGTGAAATGGGTAGCTGATCATCACTTTTTTCAGCTCCGGTCGCAGGTAATGCCACAAGTCGACTTGCTTCTTCAATAGATTGTTGCAAACGTTTATCAACTTCACTGAGGCGATCGAGCATATCTGTATATTGATCTCCTGCTTCTTTTAGTGTGGTAACAGATGAATTTTGATTTAATTGTTCTGCATAAACCTTAACTAATCTATCTTTACTTAAGCGATGTATATCTAATTCGTCTTGATATTCTCTCAATAATTGTGGATCTAATATTGCAGCATTTTCTTTTAACATCGCTGTGAGGCTATCAGCAATGGAATCAAAACTAGTAAGTAATTCATCATTACGTCTAATATTGTTTTCAACTTCAATCTCTTCGAGACTTGCATTATGTACAGCAGTAATAATGTCAAGCGCAGCGCTTTGCACATCACCTATATTACGCGAGTAAGCAATCATCAGATTGTTAATTTTTTGTGCATCGGGAGATGTTGCGTTTATTGCAATGTTTAATTCACGTAATGTTTGTTCTGCTGCTTGATAATATCCACTTAAGTTTTTATTATAATCTTGCAGTCTTGTTTGTAGACTATCGCGGCTTGCTTGATTATTCTGATAGTATTGATTTGCTTCTGCACGAGATGTATTTGCTGCATTAATAAATTTCTGCAGCGATCTTGATAAAGTATCACGTCGTTCTATTGCGGTGTCTCGTATTTCACTCCGATTCATATCAACCCCCACTGTGTCTATTCGCATCAATGTTTAATATTTCATTAAGCAAATGCTGCTTGATCCATTAGATGCAACTCAGTACAGAAAGTTCACCGATACTTGAAAAATAAAAAGTAATACCATCATTGCGAAATACGATTACAATTAAATAATTAAAAACAAGTGGTTACTTCAAAGCGTGTTATTAACTAATTATCCCTTTCAATTTGTAGGAGAATCAATATTGTTTGTAGCCTCAATATATTTTTCTATAAACTTGTCTCCCTAATTTATATCAGGTAGGCTTTAAAATATGTGTTTATAAATAGAGGAGTTTTGCATGCGCCGACCAATGGTGGCAGGAAATTGGAAAATGAACGGTACACGTGCGCGTGTGGTGCAGTTATTGTCGGCGGCACTGTCGCTTGAACGCTACACACATTTATTAGATGTTTTAGTTCTACCACCCTTTGTTTATTTGCAGCAAACAGTTGAGGCCTTGCAAAATTCACCGATATTATGGGGCGCGCAAAATGTCAGTGCGAATGAGCCAGGTGCCTACACTGGTGAAATTGCTGCCAGTATGCTGGCGGACTTTAATTGCCGCTATGTTTT
>CAYSGV010000286.1:0-3884 GCA_964430685.1 uncultured Gammaproteobacteria bacterium | reverse complement strand
GTGCGGCGTTGCTTAAATACTCAATGACGAAATCACGATCACTCACTGCATCCATACTGTTGGCATAAATTGCATCAAATCCTAATATAGATGCTAGATAATCTCGATCAATTGGAAAACCACTACCCGCTAATGCACCTGCACCCAAAGGTAAAATATTGACATGCGACCAACTATTGATGAGACGTTCACTATCACGTTGAAACATGGATACATATGCCAATAGATGATGCGCTAAACGAATAGGTTGTGCACGTTGCAAATGGGTGTAGCCAGGCATTATTGTATCGATATGTATTTTTGCTTTATCGAGCAGCGTTTGTTGTAAAGTAATGAGATGCTGCAACAACGTTAAAATATGCTGTCGTAGATATATATGTAAATCAAGCGCGACTTGGTCGTTGCGTGATCGACCTGTGTGCAATTTACCAGCAAGTTCACCGATTTCTGCATATAACAAGCGCTCAATGTTTAAATGAATATCTTCATCAGCAGGATTAAATTCGACTTTATTGGTTTTTATTTTTTCAGCAATGGTATGTAATCCATCACTAATGCATTTAGCTTCTTTATCCGTTAGGACTTCTGCTTTTTGCAATGCTGCAACATGCGCAAGACTGCCCAGAATATCGACTTCCCACAAACAATAATCAAATTGAATGGATGCTAAAAAGCTTTCCACAGTTTGATCAGTTGTTTTATTAAATCGCCCTGCCCATAGTTTCATGGTAGTCTCCGCTTTATTTTGCTTCGTATAATTCCAGCACGGACTTAGGAGCTTACGCTCCTAAGTCCGCGCTACAAATGATTAAGAATCTATCTCTGCCACATCCTTCACCGTGTGCCCATTTACCATCGCATGCACTTGCAAAGGTAATCCCCATAATTTGATAAACCCTTCAGCAGCATGATGATCAAATTGATCGCTTGGTTTATAGGTTGCCAACTGCAATTGATAAAGTGAATGCGGTGATTGTCTACCAACTACAACAGCTTGACCGGCTTGCAATTTGACGCGCACTGAACCTGTTACCGTTTTTTGCGTTTCATCAATAAAAGCTTGAATCGCATTCATCAAAGGAGAATACCACATACCTTCATAGATAAGCGTCGCCAATTTCTGTTCTAATAACGGTTTAAAGTGTGCAATTTCTCTAGTCAATGTTAATGCTTCCAAAGCTTGATGTGCTTTGATTAAAGTCAATGCTGCTGGCGCTTCATACACTTCCCGCGATTTAATACCGACTAAGCGATTTTCAATATGATCAATTCTTCCTACCCCATATTTACCAGCGACAGCATTTAATTGGCTAATCAAATCAACTAAAGACATTTTTTGCTTGTTTAATGCCACAGGTTTACCTTGCACAAAATCAATCACGATTTCTTCAAAGTTACCATTTGATTTTAAGGGTGATTGGGTCCAAGCATATGCTGCCTCTGGTGGCTCTGCCCAAGGATCTTCCAATACCCCACACTCACAACTTCTACCCCATAGATTTTCATCAATACTAAATGGATTATCTAAATCCACTGGCAATGGGATTTGATGTTGTTTAGCATAATGAATGGCTTGTTCACGGCTCATGGGTGCTTCTCTTTGGGGCGCCACAATTTGTAAGGAAGGATCTAGCGCATGAATAGCTACATCAAATCGTACTTGATCATTCCCTTTACCTGTACAACCATGCGCCACTGCAACCGCACCTTCTTTTTGTGCATATTCGACCAAAAGCTTAACAATCAATGGCCGTGATAATGCAGAAATCAATGGATAAACATTTTCATACAACGCATTGGCTTTTAACGCCGGCAGAATATAGTTACTGGCAAATATTTGCTGTACATCGACAACATGTGCTTTGATGGCGCCAACTTGTAAGGCTTTCTTTTGAATAAAATCTAAATCTTTACCCTCGCCTACATCGATGGTTAATGCAATCACATCATAATTATATTTTTCTTGTAGCCATTTTACAGCTACCGATGTGTCAAGCCCTCCCGAATAAGCTAAAACAATTTTCTCTTTAGACATTAAAAATTCTCCTTAAGCTAATAAATTTAACAATAATGCTTTTTGTACATGCAATCGATTTTCACTTTGTTCAAATATTTTTGAATAAGGCTGGTCGGGCAGAGTTTCGCTCACCTCTTTGCCACGATTCATGGGCATACAATGCATAAAGACCGCAGAATTTTTTGCTTTGCTCATTAATTTCTCATTCACTTGAAAACCGGAAAATTGTTGTTCATCTTTGGGCGTAAAACCCATACTGGTCCACACATCGGTATAAACAACATCACAATTTTTAACGGCAGTTTCAGGGCTAGCATGCGCGGCAATGGCACTGTTTACTTTTTGATACTGGGCTACGTGTTGCAGCACTTCTTTGTTTGGTGTGGCACCTTCTGGACAACAATAATGAATTTCAATGCCTAATTTGGGTGCCATTAGCAATAAACTATGCAAGACATTATTGCCATCGCCAATGTAGCAAAGAGACAAGCCATTCAATTGGCCAAAATGATCATGCAATGTCATTAAATCCGCCAAGGTTTGACAAGGATGATATAAATTCGACAAACCATTAATAATCGGAATAGTGGCATGTTTTTGCATACGCACAAAAATTTCATCGGCAAAAGTTCTCAGCATCACCGCATGGCAATAGCCTTGTAAGACGCGAATATAATCTTCCGGGTCTTCATCTTTACGATTGGCTTGCTCACTGATAATCACTTCACCACCCAATTCTTGCATGGCAATGGTAAAACTGAAGCGCGTTCGCAGGGAGGGTTTATCAAACATTAACGCTAAATATTTATGCTTTAAGACGTCTTTGAACTTCAAACGGTCTGTTTTAAGCTGCTGCGCCAATTTAATCACCGCAAAAATTTCATCGGCACTAAGTTCATCACCGCTAAATAGATGCTTATTAGTTAATTTCATGGGATTACCCTCGCCTGTACAGGTTGCCCTGGGTATCACAACCAGGGGAATAGTTTTATTATTCTATATAATCCGCCATAAGTCAATACTTACGCATATATTATGCATATTTATTCATTTATCTAAAAGGGGGATTATCCTGCAGTCGTAAAAATAACATTTTCTTATTAGGAGAGTAGAATGCGGTTGTCTCTTAATGTAGGATTGCATTAAACATTTAACAAAAATTGAGGCAACAACATGCAATCAAAATCTGAGAAACTTGAGAAACTAGGTAGCAAACATCGAATTTTTTATGCGGCACTGCTTAAAGCAAGATATCCTCAGTTGAGCAAAAAAGAATTAAAAAATGCAGGTAGATTTAAAAGTGAAGAATGCGATCAAATAGAAAAGCTTGCAAAACTTTTTGGACCAGTCGCGTTAATTGAAGAAAAGCCAGTCCAATATTTTTTAGAAATTTTGGGCACCTTCGCTAGCCATGCAGCATACGCCGATGAGCATTTTAGTCGACATTGCAGAGAAACAGGTATGATTAATGTAAATGCAATGCGCTACATTTGCCAGAATCAAATTATTCCCAAATGGAAGGATCTATTTTTCGATGCAATACTCTTTTTTTCTGCTGATATGGTTCAAGAACTCATTCGCAATGGTATACCCCCAAATACATGCAATCTCGAACAATTGACCGCGCATATATTTGCTTGTAGAAAAAATAAGCCTGAAACAGCAATGGCGCTTATCGCTGCGGGTGCGGATGTTCATGCGCTTGACCCGAGCAATGGCCAAACGGCATTGTTCTATGCATGCTGTAGTGGTCATGCCCCATTGGTGCAAGCATTATTACAAGCTGGCGCCAATGCCAGCGCGAGTGATCCGAAGCAAAACACACCCATGCATGTATGTGCAGATAGTGGTCATACTGATCTTGTCT
>CAYSGV010000285.1:0-3893 GCA_964430685.1 uncultured Gammaproteobacteria bacterium | reverse complement strand
GATGATATTTTCAGGTAATTCTTTATAATTTCCTAATACATCAGCAGCAGCGATACAAATATGCATTGCCTCATTTGTTAATAAATCAGCCAGTTGCTGGAGAATGTACCTAGACATTCGTTTTTGTTTTTTCAAAAGTTCTACTAAGCACATTCTGGTATCAAAGTTTGTATCACGCAATAAATTAATTAGTTGCTTAAGTATTGTATCAGGCAATTCTATTTGCACCCTTAATATATTAATTGCTGCAATAAAGGTAGCTAGTGTATCCCTAGAAGGAGAAGAAATTTCGCCTGTATCGATCCTTTCTACCAATAGGTAGACCAATTGTTGAAGAATAGACTCCGGTAATTTCCTTGTCTCATATAGAAGGTGAATTATCTTTTCAACGTGCACTCTCTTATCTTGCAATAAATTTTTAAACGCTTCGAGAAACTTTTCTTGCGTAAATATACTTGAACTCATCTTCAAATAACTACGAACGGATGTTAAATAATAATCTATTTCAGCAGACCATTTTATCCATTGAACAAAATTTGTTATCAGTCTTTCTTTTGCTGATACATATGCCCAGCCACATTCTTCTAAGCAGCATAATGATAACAAATCTTGTGTTTGTCCTAAGACATCATGTGGCTTATCTGTTAATAATTTAAAAAACTTTTCTAAATATACTTTATTATTCTTCAGCAAACCAGCGACAAACCGCCACATCATTGCAAATCTAGGGTTTAATTTGTATCGACAAAAACAACTTATAGCTTCTTGCTGCTCTCTATGTTGTTCTGAAGAAAATAGTTTAACCCAAAATATTGCAGCAAAATATTCCTGTATACTTAAATGAATAAAATAATAATCTTTTATACCCTCTGTCTTGCTTTTATCTACAGTAGTAATAAAATTCGTTTCTTTGGCTTTAATTAATGGTTGCATTGAATGTGGGGAAAGTGCTGATTTCAAAAAGGTCTCATTAAACAAAATTTGATTGGCTTGCATACCTTGAAATGCCAATTTTTCTAAGTATTCTTTCTCTTCACCAACGAATGCATGCAACTTTTCCGCTCTGATTTCATCTTGCTTAAGCTGATGGATATCACCTTCTTGTAGTTTCTCCTTAAGCATAGGTCGATCGATTAAGTATTTTACCCATAATTTATCCGTCATAACTTGATACAGTATAGTCATTGTTACATGCTCATCTCGCAAATGCTGGAGCTTTTCCCAACTGGCACAAATCATATCTAATAGTATAGGTACATTTGCAAGACCCAAGGTTTGTGGATGTTGATTAAGAAATGTTCCTACTTCTCTTCGTTTATCTGCATCGTTTGCAAAAACATTCTTCAGATATTTTCGAATATCTTTCTCGCCGAATCCAATATTCTCTAGCTCTAAATGAAAAACATGATGTGGTGCCGAATATGGTCGAGATGTAACAATTATATTCTTTTTATTTAATAGATTTTTTTCTAAAAATTCGACTGTTGCTGCATCTTGTGCAATTTCATCCCAACCTTCAAGAAAATATACAGTTTGCTCCTCATCCTGAGTGATGAATTGCCAGAGTTGTTTGCCTAGTTCGTCTTTGTCTGGACGATCACTAAAATAAAGCTCGGCAAAGATTTTTCCTAAATCAGCTTTGGGATATTCTTTAAGTATCTGTCGAACATCTCTTAGTGGTAAACCAATGAACCATTTAAATCGTCCGTGCCATAATTCTTTATTGAAATATTCATAACCTATTCGCTTATAACATGTCGTCTTGCCAATGCCAGCTCGCCCCAGAATCAAAATATGCCTAGGATATTGATGTTCTGCTAGTATGTCTTGCCGTCGCTCAGCATAAATATCTTTGAATCGAACTAGTTTTACAGTACCTCTACGATAGATGTTTTCCTAGGTAGTCTGTCGAATAGAAGTAGCATTTAGCTCTTTTAAAGCTATTTTTTCTTTCTCTTGTTGGTGTTGGTGCTCAATAATAGACAAATTAACATAGCAATCTGCAATGCTTAAATCATCATCAAATAGCCGTTTAATATATAAATAATTCGGTTGTTGATAATATTGCCGCAATAATCTCTGTACTTCACTTGCTTCGCGCTGCTTAGGCTCAGGCATCGATACATAAACCAACAGTTGTTGTAAGGTGTTAATACTACATCCCGTAAAACTTGGGCTTCCACCTTGTAAGGCTATATTTATGGGTTCTTTTTGTTGGTTTATTGGATTTGTTTCTGCAGTGTTTCGAGTTGCCTGGCTCAGTAAATCAACTAATACTGACTCTGCTTGTTCTCGTGTAATACTCATCCTTGTCATAAGATTAATTCTACAGGCGCTTATTACGGTTGTACTATCAGGGCTTGTAGTATTTTGTTGACCTAAATCAGCTAACCTTTCCACTAATGTTTCTTTAACAATTAGTTTTGCAGCTTCTTCTCGCACTGAGTTCGGTTTCAAGCTCGTTTCTTTTAATCTATCCATATATTTCTTTGTCTATTAGACTTATGAGTTAAATATCATTTATTACAAATGGAAATTTAAATCGAACCAAATCTTATTTCCTCCAGCTTATTACAAACTTGTACCAGAAAATCCATAAAGACAGTGTTGCAGTTAACGTTTTGATTTTCTATATCATTGCCGAACACGATGTTTATGTCAAGATCTTCAAATACAAACAAATAATGTATAGTTTTAAATTGAAAACATTACCATTAAGTTGTCTGCTGATAACGAGAGGTTATATCAGTGTTATTCTTTTAGGTGGAATGTGAATATTCTACTTAAGGCGATCAGTTTTTCTCAGGAAGCATATCGCAATTTGTCTTCGGACAGATAAATTTTCTGCAAATAGTCCATCTAATTCATCAATAAATATAACTGCTTTCCAAAACGAGCAGCCGTCTCAAAACATTGTTCTAAAAATCCAGAGACCATAGCTTGTGATAAACTAACATTCGCATACTGCTCTGCAAAAGATATCTTTCTGGTTCTAGAGACCATTTTTAGCACAGTCTTTAGCAAGAGCAAACCGGAACCTATTAAATTCTTCAAAGATACATTTGGGGCTAATTACTTTTTTCACTCCAGAATTAGCCGTTCTCTTTTCTTCAGCTCTACTAGTGATATTTGCTACATAATCTTTTATAAGCCTTGTTGAACAACCGACCATGGCTTCTATAATAAGGGGAAGGATTGAAGAATTCTCGAATTCGCAGGGATCAAATAATACTGAAGGATTAAACTTCGTATAGCAAGGTCTGGAAGGGAAATATAAATTGGCATCCGTGCTCAACTTAAAATCAGTTCATTATATCTTTGTAATTTGTTGTTTCGACCGGTAGGTCATTAAAATATACTTTATCAACTTAAATTTGAGGATGGTCTGACAGACTCCCCTAATTTTACTGCGCTGCAAGTAACATCAGGGTTGTTTTGCTGGCTAGCCATACTCAAAAGAGTTAGTCCGTCAGCAAGTAGTGATCCTACAGCTAATAGCGTATGTATAGTTGGTCTAATCTGGTTAAATGCTGCTAATATTGCAGATATATTTGGTTAACCTGTGTCAATTCAAGAAGTAGCTTCTGTGACACTCTAAATTGACGGTGTGCCAACCGCTACCCCTGTAGACAATGTGCTAGATTGGGACTGAGCCGCTGCTTTGTTTAAGAACCCCAAGGTTAACGAATTCGCTAAAGAAACATCTGGAAAGATCTGGTTAACGCTATAGCCGAAATAATTACATACGGCTGAATATGCATTGCGTTGGAGTGAATTACCATCCTGCATATTTAAAACAATACTGTTTCTATAATCATCTTGCTGAACTTCTGTTAATATATTACCTACTTGATAAAATACCGGCAAGTTCGTTACCGATTGGGCTGAATTAT
>CAYSGV010000284.1:0-3908 GCA_964430685.1 uncultured Gammaproteobacteria bacterium | reverse complement strand
TTACTCGTGCAGCACGTTCCAACAAACGTGAATGCAAATAGAATACGTCACCAGGATAAGCTTCACGGCCAGGTGGACGACGCAGCAACAATGAAATTTGTCGATATGCCCATGCATGTTTGGTTAAATCATCATAAATAATTAATGCATCCATACCGCGGTCACGAAAATATTCGCCCATGGCACAACCAGCATAAGGTGCAAGGTATTGTAATGCCGCCGAATCCGCAGCACTTGCAGCAACGACGATGGTATATTTCATTGCATCATGTTCTTCAAGTTTACGCACTACTGATGCAATCGAAGATGCTTTTTGACCAATGGCTACATAAATACAAATGACTTTTTCATCTGCATGATTGTGTTTCTGATTAATAATCGTATCAATCGCTACAGCTGTTTTACCGGTTTGTCTGTCACCAATAATTAATTCACGTTGCCCTCTGCCTACCGGTGTCATGGTATCAATGGCTTTTAAGCCTGTATGCAAGGGTTGGGTTACGGATTTACGGCTGATAACCCCTGGCGCTACTTTTTCAATAGGTGAGGTTTCTTGTGTTTGTAATGGGCCTTTGCCATCAATTGGATTACCTAATGCATCCACAACGCGGCCACATAAGCCTTCACCCACCGGCACTTCTAAAATACGCCCGGTACATTTTACTGTCTGCCCTTCAGCTAGTTGTTGGCTATTACCCAACACAACAGCACCCACTGAATCGCGCTCTAAATTCAAAGCAATGCCATAAAGGTTATTTGGAAATTCAAGCATTTCGCCTTGCATTGCATCCGTTAAACCATAGATACGGGCGATTTCATCTTTTAAGCTGACGATGGTGCCTTGATTACAAATTTCCGGTGGAAATTCAAATTTCTCAATTCGCGATTTGATGAGATCACTAATTTCTGTTGGATTCAGAGCCATAATTTTTCCTCATGATCTTTATGTTATGCAACCAATGCATTTGTTAGCCGTTGTAACTTCCTCAGTGCAGAAGCATCAACAACCAAATCACCAGCGTAAACCACAACACCGCCTAATATATTAATATCTTGCTGGTATTGTGCTGCGACTTTGCGTTTTAACTTTTGTGTCAGCGCTTTTGTTAATTTATCTTGTTGCATCGTACTTAGTGGCATAAAGGTTACTATTTTTACTGCCACTGTTTTTTCATATTCAGCTTGATAAGCTTTATATTGTTCATATATTTCTGGCAATAAAATGAGCCGCTTTTTTTGCGACAGCAATGCAATAAAATTTTTAAACGCGACATTTTTTTCTTCATCAATAATAGAAAAGATGAAGTTCATTTGATCCTGTTTGGTTATCGTTGGGTTGCTCAAGTATTTTTGAATACGCACATCAGCAAGCATTTGATTGCAAGATGCTAAGATTTGTAACCAAACGTTAAGCGTTTCACCTTGCTGCGCATATTCAAATATGGCTTTAGCATAAGGGCGTGCTAATGTTTGTTTTTTACTCATACGCTTTCCCAATATACCTTAATTGCTCATTTCATCAACGAGTTCATTTAGTAACAAGTCATGGCCTTGTGCATCCATATTTTTACCAATGATTCGTCCAGCTATAGCCACGGCGAGTTGTGCTGTTTCTGCTTTCAATTGTGTGCGTGCACGTTGCATTTGGCGCTCCGTTTCTGCAGCACTTGCTGCAATAATTTGCCCGGCTTCTTTACGTGCTACTTCGCGGCCTTCATCAACAATATCCGCTGCACGCTTATTAGCTTGGTCGAGCATTTCGGCAACTTGAATTTTTGCATCGCGCAACATTTCTTCAACTTGTCGATGCGCTACCTCTAAACTGCGTTGCCCTTGCTCCGCTGCAGCCAAACCATCACCAATTTTTTGCTCGCGATCATGCAATGCTTTCATGATCGGCGGCCAGATGTATTTCATCGTTAACGCCACAAGCAAAATAAACGTGACCATTTGCCCAATTAATGTGAGGTTAATTTGCACAGCATTCTTCCTCGTTTTATAAAATGAGTTGTCTTAAACTATCAATGCACCATATCCACTGCACGCGCAACAGCAATCTTTAACCAGCTGTTGTTTGTGTCGCAAACTTAATCACTGCATCGGCAAATGGATTTGCAAAAGTAAAATAAAGCGCAATACCCACACCGATCATGGTTACAGCGTCTAATAGACCAGCAACAATGAACATACGAAATTGCAACATACCGGTCATTTCAGGTTGACGCGCAGCACCTTCTAAAAACTTGCCGCCTAATAAGCCAAACCCAATTGCGGTTCCCAATGCACCTAATCCAATTAATAATGCCACTGCAATAGCAGTCATACTATGAATTTGTGCGAGTAAGGTTACGGTTTCCATTTTTTCTCCTCATTTAAGTCATTATCAAAATTGATCACTTAATACCAAGCGCTAGGATCAATGCGCTTCATGTGCCAAGCTAATATAAACGATGGTTAACATCATAAAAATAAAAGCTTGCAACACAATAATTAAGATATGAAATACAGCCCAAGGAAATCCTAGCGTAAATTGAATCCAGGGCGATAGTACGGCAATTAATATAAAAATTAATTCACCCGCATATAAGTTACCAAACAATCGAAGCGCCAATGACACGGGCTTAGCTACTTCTTCTACTACTTTTAAAAGTAGGTTAAACGGCGCAATTAATATTTTCACCAGCCAATTTTTACTTTTAAATGGTGTGGTTAAAAACTCGGCAATATAACCTTTTAATCCTTTCGCTTTGATGTTAAAGAAAATGATCAACAAAAATACAGAAATGGCTAATGAAAACGTTAAATTAGGATCGGCTGTTGGCACCGCACGAAAATAAGGCACGTTCATTCCATGCATCGCATAAGGCAATAAATCGACGGGTAATAAATCCATTAGATTCATGAAAAAGACCCAAACAAAAATAGTAAGTCCTAAAGGCGCTATGAGTTTATTGGGATTATGCAGCGTGTCTTTCACTTGCGAATCAACAAAGACGATTAACATTTCAACTACGTTTTGTAATTTTCCTGGTACACCCGAGGTCGCACGTGCAGCGGCAAAACGGAATAAACCGAAAAACAAAATGCCTAAAATAAGTGATACACCTATTGTATCAAGGTTTAAAGTCCAAAATGAAGTCTCCCCCACTTTCCATTGTAAATGGGTTAAATGGTGGCGAATATATTCGGTTGAAGTTATGACGTGTTCTCCACTCATAGGCTACTTCTATACACTCCTTTTAACTATTCTACTTAATCTGCATGGTGGCAATGAGCACGAGCCAATAGGCTAGTAGTGCCACAATAAAACTGATAAAAAAACTAAGTGGCACAATGCTAAAATTTTTGATAAAAACAACGAACAACACCGCTGTTAATAACCATTTCATCGCTTCCGCTTTATAAAGTGCTCGCACTTTCTGGGTTAACGTAATGTGCTTCGGTGAAAAAAATTTAATGAGCATCACCAATGCTGGCAGTACTGCCGTTAAGCCACCCAAAAAAGCTGAAAACGCTGCTTTTTTTGAGGAAAACAATGCAAATAACACGATGACGCCGGCAAGACTGCCCAATTGCGTGTATATAATATAAAACGCTTGTAATCTGGCCTGCTTGAAGTCTTGCGCTCGATTGAGGTCTTCCATTGACAATTGGCAACCCTCTTTATTTAGTTCGCTATAGTTATCTGTGTTTTTTCCTCAGAATTCTATTTGTTTTTCCATTATTGCCACAACTTAAAACGAGCGAAAGTATACAAAGTTATAGAAAAATATGCAATGTTGTTTTGGTTGCGGTAAATCTGTCCAAAAATATGCAAAAATGCATTGGCTGGTTCTGGACTAGTGTAACCACCCATGCGTTATGGCAGAGCGCAGTGAAATTAGCAAAATTTGATTATGTATATATTT
>CAYSGV010000283.1:0-3928 GCA_964430685.1 uncultured Gammaproteobacteria bacterium | reverse complement strand
CATTCGATGGAGATTATATGTAATTTTAGGCAACACAATTTGGTAATGGAGGGCAATTTGTGTTTGGTGAATGCGTTGAATAACTCGTTGCTGCCGATGTTTATCTGATCGACTATATTTTTCGATCGCATGCAGTGCTTGGGTAAAGAAAGGTAATGCCAAATCAAAACAGTTACAGCTAAAATAGTCATTGCCGACAGCAAGACAGGCTTCTATGAATTGGTCAACATTTGTATATGAATTTGGCTTGGGGAAAAGCCTAAGGATTTGCTCATTATATAATTGTTCATCATTTCGAAGTTTTTCTCTTCGTTGATCGCTGCCTTTTTCTGCGTTTTCTGCTAAATATTGCTTGCCAACGCGGGAAATACTTACCATTGTTAATGCAACATGATAGTTTTGCGCCTGTGGGTGAAGTTTCTTTAAAAATTTATCTAATTCCTTAATATTAATTTTTTTGCCAATTGCCAATAGAAGCAAACAAATTGTTTTAATTTGCAAACAATATTCTTTTATTTCTTTTTCCACAGCAATTTTATTAGATATACGAATCATGACATTCAAAACCATTAGCAATCTTTTCAATTCATTGCTAATGTCTTGTGAGGACGAGCTTGAAATACTTTCTAATAGATGTTGTAAAATTCCTTTAATTTCTTCTTGGTTGGGCAATAAAGCATCGCGCACAGCAGCCGAATTGACAATCCCTTCGAGTTTTTCTATTTCTATCAACTTCCCTTGCATAATTAGCTCTTCTTAGTGCGAGAAGCACATAAACACGGTAAATCAACGGCATAACAGCTATTTCAGCAATATTTTATAAATTTTCAAAGCCAAACAATGGCGATGCTAAATGGTAATTACAGGAATAATATTACGGAAGTAGTAACTGAAGTTTACTGATTAATATGTGCAATATCAATAGATATTCAATGTTATACGCCATTGTTTTTTCCCACCTGCTTGCGGTTTTATGTACTTTTGTATAATTATTCCGATTTTCTCTAGTGCTGAACCCAATCTACAAAAGGATATTTATTGCGATAACTCCTGATTTACTGATGAACAATATGGCTATTATCATTAATTATGGACTATTAGAGTAATTTTTTTGCTCATTTTTTAATACCGTTACGGCGTCTCGCATTGTCCCCCGCTCTTTAGCACGTTGATGCCAGCATTTTCCAATTAATGCTGCAATTGTCGATGGGGTCCCTTCAGGTATTTTTTCTCTATAGCCATCTTTAACTAATGTTGGAATAGCCTCTTTACGTTTACCGGCATATATCGTCTTACCTGGAGCAGTTAACTCCCATAGGACGATGGCATAACTATATACATCCGTTTCGACTGTATTTTTGCCCTCAGGCGTAAATAATTCAGGCGCCATCCAATGGGTGGTCCCTTGCGCTTGTGTGGGTGAAAGAGGCGATTGATTAATCGTTAATTTCGTTTGTGCAAAACCAAAATCGCACAATAAAGCGCGCCCATTTTTGATAACGACATTTACTGATTTTAAATCATTATGCAATATATCTTTATTGTGTAAATAGCAAAGCCCTTCACCGATATCTATGGCATATTGAAAACGAATCTTCCATTCAATCGATTCACTACTTCTTAAAAAATTATATAAATTACCACCTTCGGCATATTCCATGACCAACGCCAATTCATCTTGCTTTTGACAGATGCCATATAACTTTACAATAAATGGATTATCAAGTTTTACCAATAATTCTGCTTCTTTGTGTAATGTACATTTCGCCTGTGCATCCATCATTTGGGTTTGTAATGTTTTAATCGCTGCGGGTCTATCTTTAAATTTTCCTTTATAAACTTGGCCAAAGCTACCGTGGCCAATAAAATCAGTGTGATGATATTCAAGATCATCAGGCGGTATTATTACTATTTCTTTTTTAACTGGGTCATTGTTTGCCAGTTTCTTAGCTCTATCGATTTCTACCGACCCTTTATTTTCAGTTATTGATGAGTTTGCAGGGCCTTGCGGTAAAGCAGGCGGTAATAAAGGAGGAGTAACTGCTTTGCCTTCACCGCTGGCTGTAGAATGTAATATCAGCGCGCTTTGTGCTTCATTGAGATATTGCTCAGTTACATATTGATTAACGATCTGCCTAGCCATTTTTTCTTTATTCGGGCTAAAAAATCTTATATTCGATTTTATAAAATTAGAGCAAGCTAATGTGTCAATAATAATTTGAAACATATGCGTTACACCCTGCTCAGGCTTATGTGAATAAGCAACATAACGGAATGCGCCAATTTCTTCGGCAAATTCCTTGCCGCGTTGCCAATTAAGCGGGCTATATTTTTCACCTGAAACTGTTCTTGAGATATCTGGCTCTATTGGTATACCAACTAGGAGAAAAGGAACATTAGGGCAATGATATTTTATTTCTGGTATAAATTTAGTTTTTATTTTTTCAAGTGTATCAGGCATATTCACTGAAAAGCATAATAAAAAAATCGTTGTATTCAAATAGCTGAGAGGTCTCAACCTGTCATATTCATCATGTCCTGCAGTATCCCATAAGCCAATTTCATATTGCCTATTGCGATAATCAATATTAACCACATAATTATCAAATACCGTTGGGATATATGAATCTGGAAACCGGCTAGCTGCCATACTTATAAGCATTTGAGTCTTCCCACAATCAGCAGCTCCAACGCTTACACATTTTATATAGGTAGGGAGTTCTTGCATATTAGTGGGTGCTAATATTTTTTCTTCTGGTTTTTCCATATTTTTTATCATCTACATATCCCTCCGTTAAATGATTTTTGGGAAAAACAATAAATTCTATAGTATGACTTTAGCTTTACATATAAAAATTTTCAATTAATGATGTTAGTCTAATTTATACGAGTATTAGGTCTTAACTCAAAATAAAAGAGTCAAGTATCATAACTGCAGTCGTCATTTTCTATAGACACTTTAATACAGTAATGATGCTAGCTTATAATACTTTTACAGATTGAATCAATTTATTAATTACATCTTGTCCATTACCATAAAGCATACGAACATTATCCATAACAAATAAACTATTTTCGACCCCAGAGAATCCTTTACCTTGCCCCCGCTTAATGACCAACACATTCTGTGCTGCAGCAACATTTAAAATGGGCATTCCGTAAATAGGACTATCGGGTTCATTGCGAGCTGAAGGATTAACAACATCATTGGCACCAATTACCAGCACGACATCGGTATTCGAAAATTCTGGATTAATTTCATCCATATCAAAAATTTTGTCGTATGGAACACCCGCCTCTGCTAATAAAACGTTCATATGACCTGGCATACGGCCAGCAACAGGATGAATTGCAAATTTAACCATAACACCACGATGTTCCAATAGTTGTGCTATTTCCCAAACTTTGTGTTGCGCTTGTGCAGCGGCCATGCCATAGCCTGGTGTAATAATAATTTTATTGGCATAAGCCAACATTATCGCTGCATCATTTACTTCGATTGGTTTTAAAGAACCCGTTACTGAACTGTTATCTTGATTAATGGCCTTTGTTTGTGGCGTGAATATGATTGAAAGCAAATTCTTATTCATTGCCTTCGCCATTAGTTGCGTCAATAAGATACCTGATGCGCCCACTACTGTTCCCGCAATCACTAATACTGCATTGTCTAAAACAAAACCATTAAAACTAACGGCCATGCCCGTCATTGCATTAAACAAAGAAATGACGATAGGCATATTGGCACCGCCGATGGGAAGGGTAAAAGTAATACCAAGGATCATTAATAAGATGAAAAAAAGTACCATCGGCATAATTGCGGTTGGGTCGAATAATATAGATACTCCTAGAAAAACGAGCGCGACCAAGATGCATGCATTAATTAAATGAATGGATGATAATAAACAAGTCTCAATTAGTGACTGACGAA
>CAYSGV010000282.1:0-3957 GCA_964430685.1 uncultured Gammaproteobacteria bacterium | reverse complement strand
ATCACTGTTTTCTCTTCTGTCTTTGGTTAAAAAAAAACAAAAACATTTCTAGCTGGTGGTTGGCTAGTGATTGCCACAATGCGCAATCCAGATAAATGCCAAGAATTAACAACATTACAACAACATCCAAACTGTAGCCTATTAATACTTGATGTGATACAAGCAAACGATCGACAAAATGTTGTGCAATGGATCAACCATCATTTTGATGGCATGCTTGATTGTTTAATAAATAATGCTGGCTATGGTTTATTTGGTGCATTTGAAGAATTAACTGAATCACAAATACGCGCAGAGATAGAAGTTAATATAATGGGTTTGATGTTCCTCACCCAAGTCTGTTTACCGCTGCTTAGAAAAGCCAAAGGACGAATATTTAATTTCTCTTCGGTGCTTGGATATATTCCTATGCCAATGCAGAGTTTATATGTAACCAGTAAATATGCAGTCGAAGGCTTTAGTGAATCACTTTATTACGAACTATTACCACATGGAGTGCAGCTTTGTATTGTTGAGCCGGGTCGTTATGGCACACGTTTTGGTGATAATGCAATATTTAGTCAGGAAGTGGAAGGCTTACAAAGCGTTTACGGTCAGCAACGCTTAAATGCATTACGGCTGAGACAAAATTTAAAGCAGCATCGAAAAGCCTCCCCATTTGAATTAGCAAAAAAGATATTCACCCTAGCCAATCAAAATAAGATGCCATTGCGCTACAGGTTTGGGACGGATGCAAAGCTGCTTTATCTCTTACGGAAATTGATGCCAGCAAATCTTTATCAAATTATATTTAAACGCGTTTATGCCCATTTAGTGAAAGCGAACAATTAACTTATTAGGATTAACTTTAAAACTATATATTCAAAAGCAAGGAGAATCATATGCAAAAACCTGCAGAATCTAAACCACGCAAGCCAAAAGGCAAAAAGAAAAAACCGGCTACACGCGCACCGCTACCACCATCAGCAGCAAAACCTGCTGCAAGCAAACAACCTGTAGCTACCGTTCAACCGGCACTCACACCGGCTAAATTAGCCCTGCTTTTATATCAGGCAGTATTTGCTGGGCGAGATAAAGAGGTTAAGCAGTGGCTTGATGCTGGCGCAGATGCTAATGCAGTGGTTGGTGATCGGTTTACCTTGGAAAATAAACATTCATTGCTCTATCTTGCCGCATACAAGGGTTTTGATAAAGTTGTTGAATTGCTGTTGGCAAAAAAGGCTGATGTCGATGCGGCAGCAATAGATGGTTCCACGCCTTTGCATGCTGCTAGCCAACAGAATCATCCAAAAGTCGTAGCCTTACTCCTAGCAGCAGCAGCAAATTTTAATAAACAGGATAATGATGGTGAGATACCACTTTATATCGCATCAGGAATTGGTTCTGACGAAATAGTTGCACAATTGTTGGCTCGTCAAGCGCAAGTCAATACACCCAGAAGAACGGGTGTTACGCCGCTTTTTATAGCTTGCCAAGGTGGTTATCTTTCGGTTGTTAAATCTTTATTAGTTGCAGGGGCAGACCTTCAAATCGCGCGTACAGCTGATCATATGACTGCATTGCATGTTGCAGCTCATGCTGGACATGCTCACGTTGCATTGATGCTTGTTATACACGGTGCTGACCCAGATAAGAAGAATAGGAACGGTGAATCGGCGCGTGATTATGCAAGAGTACAAATGCATGAAGGTGTTTTAGCAGCACTACAAGGCTATCAGGCATTTTTCATTTATAACATTAATGAATTATGCATTGCGTATGCGATACTTTGTATACCAGATACAGCAGAACATCGTTGGTTAACCAAACTAAAAAGCACCATCAAAGATAAAGCAGCGGAACAAGGTGATGATGCATTCAATGCTTTAAATATTTTTTTGAATAATAAAACAGATGCAGATTATATCGAGGCGCAGAATGATGTGAAACAATTGCGCCAAAATGTTATTCATTATATGAATGAATATAAAGAACATAAAACCATCGTCGCAAAAATCGCAGCAGAAAAACTGGTACAACCAGCGACCGCAGCAATTCTCTCCATGCATTTTAAATCAGCGGCACTTCCAGTTGAAGCAAAGGAAGCACAAACAACATTGCTTCCGCCAAAGTCGTTTAACACATGATCGATTATAGCATTTGAACTAAATAAAGCGGCATATCTATTTGTGTAATTACTAATTATCAAATTAACATAAGAGATAAATATGGAAAAAGACTTCGAAGCATCTCAAGGTTTACCTGTGCAATCAAAAGTTACAGAAGCAGAAAAGTTATATCGGTTAGATAGACAAGACGCTGAGTCACATGGTAATAAAATATTTGCGCTAATTTATGCTATGTCACAGGAAGATGTTGATGTGCTCGACTGTAAATCACGTCTAAGCTGGGATGAAGTGATGTTAACCATCGCAATGCGTCTTGTTATACAAATAGAAAAAGCAACGCGCGCACTTAAAAATAGCGAGGCACAACAGATTAAACTTGCTTTCAGTGAATTACACGCAGAACAAGATCTGATTAACGAGCAACTGACCCAAAATGGGCCAATACTTCCTGGTGACGAATTATGGCAATACTTTGAAGTCATCTGTATTACTTTTTATAAGTTAACAGCAATAGATGATACTGGTAGAGAATTGTTGCTTGCATTGCGGGAAACCCTAGAAAAAGAAATTAGACTGTTACAGATATGTTTACAATTGCTAACCGTCAATTGCAGCAAAGCCGCAACTGCAAAAGCCCGCTACATGTTAAATGAAGTTAAGCTGTTATTAGCTGAAAATTATTTTAAAAGTCATGAATGGAAAACAGCCAAGAACCTATATAAAGAATGTTATCTTGCAGCACGACAATTGCAACCAATGGCGCATTTAATTCCAGAAGGAACTATTAAGACTGACCATTTATTAGCATTGCAAGAAATATATTACTCTCGCAGTGCGGTTATAGCCATTAAGTTTGGTAATATTCGGCAGGCAAGAAAATATGCAGCAAATTGCGAGGAAACTTTGCAAAATTCAGCAAAGTTGGGTATGTCTAGCGGCAAAACAATTCAGCATGCCTACCGAGAAATTGGTCAACATTATTTAAAAGAAAAAAATTACGATTTTTCCTTGCACTGGTATGAACGTGCATTGACTATTCCGCATCAACAAAGTCTATCTGAAATTCGAGCGCTGATTAGACTCATCCAACAAAAAAGATTCGAGCAAAAACGCAATCAAATTAGTTCGTTGTATAGCTTTAGAACAGGCTTGATTACTGGATTAGCGGACCAGAATGAATTAAGTTTTCAAATAATATGCAAAGATAACGAGGCATTTGAGAAACTTAAAAATATTCTGGAAAAAAAACATGTTGAATTTTTAGTGAATGAGCAAACTCCGTTTAGCATAACAGTTCAAATACTTGAGGTGAGATATCCTGTGTTGCAGATGATTGATGATGCATTAACAGCATATTATTATGCCAAAGCGGAGCAAGTAAGCTTTCCACAGTTACCTACAGCATTAAATGAAATGAAAAATAGTCTGGAAAGCATTGATCCAATTGAGGCTAAGGATAATCACGCCAAGAATGTCGTACCACTAGAGCAAGAGTGCAACGAAAAGGTAATGATCAAGCCAGGAAAAGCCGAAAAGATGGTAGCGGCAACCAAAGAAACTTCTAATCTGCCTGTTCCTCAAGCAAATCTCAATGCTGCTGAAACACATGTGATAAAATGGGAAAATACGCAATATGGAGATACTGATTTAGATCATTTAAATGAATTTACTGGCGAGTTATTTTTTCCTAATAAAGAAAAACATGCTGTGGTACATTTGGATGAAGACCTATTATTTAATAAACGTGTCGGTGCGACAATTGCGAAAAAAGCATTCAATCAGTTAGAACAAGGCGTAACATTTGGCGAACAAACTCCAAATAAAGAAGGTTTTATGTTGTTTAGCTCAA
>CAYSGV010000281.1:0-3978 GCA_964430685.1 uncultured Gammaproteobacteria bacterium | reverse complement strand
AAGCTTATCTGTTTGGGATAGTGCTTGAAATCAAATACCGAAAGAATATTTTTTGAGCCCGGAATTGTTGCGCAAGCATTGTCTTTTGCTGTTGTAATTTTTTCTTAATTTGGCTAACTAATTGATAAAAATATTTCGTTTTCATCATTAAGGACGGTGAGTGTCAATGTTTTAATTAATGAGTCATTAAAGTACCTAAAATATGAGGATGCCTGCTTGAGGGTGTAGAGATAGTATATATCAGAGACTACAAGCATCCTCGCGGAATGATTGTATTATAAGCGTCCCGTAAAGTACACTGGGTAATGGTGCTTATTAATAAATGAAAGGGTATATTGTTGGCTCCATACTGAAAGAAGTGTCAATAAAATAACCATCCCTAAGCCTAATCCAACTGAATGGTACTCTCTAATTATTTTCCAATATGCATATTCTTTTCTCATTCTTTAATTCCTCCTTGTTATGAATTATTTAATTAGTATTTAAATAAATTTACAAAATCCATCCATCATCTGAGGTACTTCTAAATTGAGAACAAGCAGTTAAGTAAATTGAAGCTGAAAGATTCAGCCACTTTTTAAAATTCTTAAAACATTAAGAAGACTTACCCTGTCCAATTTTTAAAGCACTCTCCCTGCTTAATGAGCAGAAAAATAGAATAGCACCATATGTAGGCTTTGGCAAAAAATTGTTGTTATTGTAGCAGATTATTTTTAGACTTTGGCCAATTTAGTTTATAACTATTTGTTTTCACTAGCTTATATAATATTGAAGTTCAGTCCAATTGTGGCAGAAGCGCCCAAGCATAAGGGTCTCTTTTCTCTTTATTTTCTGCTTTTCCCAATTTTTTTTCTTGATTAAGCTGGTTTTTAAGTTTAGTACTTGCTTTAAAATGAGGCAATATTCTCGCAGGGATTTTAATAGCCGTACCGTCAAATGGATGGCGCATGTTTCGCCTTTGATGCACTCTCATACTAAAGCTCCCAAAGCCTTTTAAGGCCACCCGCTCCCCCTGTTTGAGGGCTTGGACTATTTCTTTAATGACTTGCTCTACAATGGTTTGAGCAGATGAATGACTGATTTGTAGGTTCTGTGCTAATTGCTGCACTAAATCTGATTTGGTCATGATCTTATCCTTTTATTGTAGTTATATCTATTTATAGATATTTTAATTTTCTTAATTGGTCAAGTGTTTTAATCATCAAGCCAAAATCAATTTATTGCAAAATATAGTCCTTCCATTACGAATTACTGATAAACACCATGGTTATTAGTAAATTAATTTATTCCATACATTATTTTTCTTCCGTAAAATGAAAATTCAGCCGAAGTGCTTTACCCCTATGCCTGATGAAAGCCTTCATGGTTATAAAAATTGAAATAGATCCCACGATGATGCCCTGCTTTTTTTATAGAAGCTCCTCTTCTACTATATCGCTCGATAATCGCTGTTTCAAAGGTAACCCATCTTAATTTAAGCACTTTTAGGGTTACAGGCCTGCAGTGGTATAAAGACCTCTACTATATAACCGGCTCCGGAATCTTGTTGTTTTTTGCTACACTCATATTTTTCATTATTACATAACTGCTGCGTCTCTACATCTAACATCTGGTTTAATGCATCTTCAACCGTACTTCGAACCATATCATTTAAATGATGCTTAATCATCTCTTCCTTAATTTGCACTACAATTACTTTCCACATGGTAGTTTCCTTACGTCTGATTGCTGCTGGTTAATATTAACCTTTTTAGGGGAACTACCATTTAAATTAAAGCGAAAATTATCGTACTTTATCACCATTTTCAGCAAACTCATGTTATGGGTATAAAGCATTTGTTGATTATTCTGGGATAATAATTCCCTAGCGAAAGATGAAAACATCGCGCTATACCATACAATAACTTGGTTTGCGAGCTAAGCCAAATTACATTAAAGTACCATCCATTCAATCTAGTGCATTGATGTGCAAATGATTACCAAATATCAGATTGAAAAACTTTCTGGTTAGCAATGGTAAACAGAACAAGAAAATCATAATATCCTTATTAAATTATCAATTAGCTTTCTTGCTTAGTGATTTCTTTTTATTAGCTGTCAATATGATAATATTCGTAAGACCTCTTTTAAATTATTAACGTCGAAAAAATCGTCGTAATGAATCAAAGAAGCCGGTAATTGGATTTGTTCTTTGGGGTGTTTTATTATATTTATTTACTTTTCCAACCAATGCATTATTACTAGTCAAGTCTGTAGTTGATATTAAGTATTTAGCCAACAATTTCTTATTTTCCGTTTGCAGTAATATCCGTTGCATTTCTTTTGGTAGCTCAGCCAAACTTACTGCTTGTGCAATTGTCAGTAACTCAGTATCCATTGATGCGATAAGCTCTTCACAACCAAATTGTATCACCTTATGAATAAGCCGAAATTCAAAACAGTCTTTAAAGGCAGTAGGTTTAAATATTGGTCCACCCTGGCTCAAAGCTAGTGTAACTTGCTGGGTAATATCTAGGGGTTGTGTAGAATTATGTTCAATCGCCAATGCTTGCTCTATATTTTGGTCTAAGCATTGTAGTTTATTTTTTATCAAGGCTTCCATGATTATGAGATACTCGCCTGGGACTTGATTAGCTGAGTTAAGCCAATAGTTAAACTTCTGTTTACTGACTCCTATCGCGCGGGCTGCCGCGGTTTGACTGCCCATATAACGAATTAAAGTTCGCATTAACCTCTCTTCTGCCGCTCGTTTATTCATTGTTATCCAAACCTCATCAAAAACTTAATTTATATCATACCGCTTCCTTGTAAATTTATTTAACCTATACTATTTTTGATAACTACACTATTTGCTATATTTTGCTTATTAAAGATAAGCAGTCATAACACCTGTAATATTATTGTTGGCAACAGCTTGCCTCAATACTACAAAAATAATGTTTGCCTTTTGTTTGACTTAATTACCATATTATTTAGTCTTTTGTTTATAACGAACTCACCTTAGCTAAAATTCTGACCATATTCATTAAAATTAAGAATCACCTATATGCATATTTCCCCAATATTCCCTATCGTTTTAACACTTATATTCATTAATTATTTTCAATATATTTCTTTCTTAACACTGATGACCAAAGATAAGCTCTAAAGTAAAATATTACTAAGGGTTTATTTCTCTAAAGTTAATTCGCAATAAACTATGGTCTGTAGGTTTATTTTTGAATCCGGACTTCTAACCATCAGCAGAAAATCCATCTTTAAGTGCGGAAGGATAAAAAACGCTAACCGTTAATTATGGGAAAATTATACTTTAATTTCAATTAGTTATAATATTGGCAATTTTCTGAAACCCTTGTGAGAAATCTGCCACATTCCTTTCTGTGGGAATAAACATTAATGTTTAGCCAAGCTTTTCTCTTTTTACCAGCTGTAAGCCAATGGCTTAGTTAAGATTCTTGAATAAATATCAACTATTACTTGTCTCTACTTGAGCAGAAGAATAATGACTCTTCATTTTCCTGCGAAATGCGCCGAAATTTTGCTGTAATGATTTCTTCAAAACGCCTCTCAATTTATTTAAACATTCCGGTAGTGTAACTTCGGTAACAGCATCGTTTTATATCTACTACTCATGATAACGGAGCTAAATAATTTACTTTCGTTACAGTCTACTAAGCGTCCTGCCTAGCTTAATTAATATTTGCCTTCTAGCCAAGGCTTCATTCCAGCTAGTGTGACCTTACCTCTTTACTGATGGATATCCATTCATTACTAAGCTTAGCCTGGTACTCCGATAGGATATCGATATGGTATCGATATGATATACATTGGGTATCGATGGTACTTACTCCCAACAATTTTAGCCAATTTCATGTGGATAGCTGCCCTATTCATGCGATAGCTTTGATGGAAAAATGGCCCAAATCGGCTGACTTTAAATCAGTGCAACCAATGTCTTTAGCATTCATCCGCTACTCG
>CAYSGV010000280.1:0-4000 GCA_964430685.1 uncultured Gammaproteobacteria bacterium | reverse complement strand
TGTATACCGGGTAAATCCACACTAACGCGATTCATACCTTGCTGCTGAACGATGGCTTCACTCACACCCAATTCATTCACACGATTGCGTAATGTTGTCATGGTTTGCTCAACCACTTGGCTGGTGAGTGCTTGTTGTGCAGGAATACTTAAGCGCGCAGAAATTTGTGTGTCATCTTCTTTATTTAATTGATAATTCGGAAATTGTTTTTTGAGTATCGGATAGGCTTCATTTAATGCATCGGAATCACGAAATTGCACTAAAATATCTTGGTTGGCACGTAATACTAAGGCCGTATAGTGAATATTATTTTCTCGCAGCATCTGCATCATATTATTTTTATCAGAATCGAGTGAACGCTTGATGAGATCCTGAGTATCTACATCTAAGGTGAGATGCACACCACCACGTAGATCTAAACCAAGACGCATCGGATGCGCACCAATGGCTGCAAACCAATCAGGTGCCGCTGACGCTAAATGTAAAGCCACCACATAATCGTCTGTTAAATCTTGGTGCAATAAATCTTTAGCTTTGAGCTGACTATCGGTATCACGAAAGCGCAGCAATAAATTGCCATTGTCATCTAAACCAGAAGCTTTGGGAGTTAACTGATTATTGGCCAGAATGGTATTGACTTTGCTCACCACCGCAGCAGGGATTTGTGTGTTATGTGAGCTCAATATTTGCACGGCTGGGTCGTCACCATAGAAATTGGGCAACGCATACACCGTGGCAACCAACAGTAATAGCAACAAAAAAATATATTTAACAAGACGGTTTAAACCAAAATTTCCAAACCATTTATTATTCATAGACTTCCACTGTATTTAAGCGATGGACACCGTTCCTTTGGGCACCGCGGCAATCACGGCTTGTCTTTGTATTTTTACCACAACATTTTTGGCAATGGTTAAAGTCAGCGCATGATCTTCTAATTGACTAATAACGCCATAGATTCCACCCGAAGTCACGACTTCATCACCTTGCTGTAAGCTGGACAATAAATCGCGATGTTCCTTGGCCTTTTTATTTTGTGGGCGAATAAATAAAAAGTAGAAAATCACCAAAAAGCCTACCAATAGAAAGATAGAACTGTATGGGCTACTCATTGCGCCGGCAGAGCCAGTCTGGGCGATGGCATCACTGATTAAAAAGCTCATTGCTGTTATCCTCATTGTCGAAAAATAACGCCCAGTATATTCGATGCGGGCAATAAAGGTAAGCCCTAAGGCTAAAAAAGTGGGGTAAACAATGGGAATTGCATATGCTTTTTGTATCGTGAGGCTATAGTGCGTCTTCTGCGTTAAGTGCGTGCAAAAGCACGCGCTCGGCATGAATCGCTTCTATTGCAGCAATATGAAGCAACAATTTATTCTCTTCGCGACGGCGATGCTTTTTTCCATTCTTGTCGTGGTACTGCCTCTTGAGCTGCAGCGTGTAACATGTTGCCTGAATCAACTTCTTGCCTACAAAAACCTGCGTGTTCGTCAAATCGCCTTTTGTTCGTCGGTGATACGGCTGAATGTTGCAATTGATTTGGATCTTGCATTTTTTGATTTGCTGCATGGAAGTGTTGCTTATATTCAATCAGAGAAGTACGTAATAACTGGAAATTAGCTGCAATTTGAGCTGACTTATCTTTTCTCTCTTTAGGATCAACGATGTCTGTTAATTCCCTTTTCTGTTTTTCAAGATTTTTTGCATGCGTGTCTATCTCATGTTTAATATCATCAAGATGCTTGAGTAATTTATCTATTTCCTTTGCATCATCTGCAGCATTTAATTTTGGTTGAACTTGTGGTAACTCTTTTTGAAGAAATTCATTTAACTGCTTGATCTGAATATAACCCTCAATTTCAATATCTTCATAGCCACCTGCATAGGCATTATGGCTAATCCACTCTGATGCAGAGCGCCCTTGCAGTAAAGATTCTGCATGACTAGCAATCTCGGGAGTTGAAAGCATTAACGCTTTATCTATAAGATGTTGGTTGTATTCCATTACCTCTTTAAAAACCTGGCAGCGCTGAACTATTGCTTGGTACTGTGCTTGGCCAGGATTATTTTTGTAATTCGCTACCGATTGTCTAATCTCTTTAGCCAAGTCAGACATCCCGCGAATGGCTTGTATATCGTCATCATATTCAATTGGCATATTAAGTTTCCCTTATTTTTATAAAATGTTGCACCTATAGAATAAGACAAAACTAAACACGCAAAGTTCATTAGCATAAGTTTTTTATATTATTGGCTTCTGTTTATTCTCTATCTCTGCCTGGCGTGCGATTACGGGTCGTCGTTTCGTCTAGTGGTCTGTGAAGTGAGGAAGCATGACGCATTAATCTCTCTCCATCTTCATTATCATGATAATACTTAACATGTTCTTTGCATTGTTGTATAACCTTTGGTGAAGCAGCATGAATATTAGGCTGATCGGCAATAGCCATGAGCTCTTTGGCGTCCTCAATATGTTTTTTGTAACTCTCAAGCGTTTTCTTAAACTCTTTTAGAAAGGGTTCAAGCTCTTCTAATGAAGTGAGTTCACGCTTCAAGTCATTAATTTTGCTAAATTGCCTCTCAATTGCACCTTTGCTCGCAGTTAAGTTAACTAATGTGCCAACTAATTTTTTTGCCGCTATTTTAGCATTTTCTTCTGCTTGTTTTGCAGCAGCTTGGGCTTGTTCTTCTGCTAATTTTGCCGCATTGATTGCTTCTAAAGTGGGTTGAATCGTTGGCAGTAGCACACTGTTAAAATCTAATAACTGTTTGGCTTGAATATAACAATCGATTTCAGAATCATCCGGATCATATGAGTCTCTGCCATGCGTCATCCATTCTGACGAAGTACGATGTTTTAATACATCTTCTGCCTCAGTAGCAATCGCATTTCTGCTAGGACTTAACGCCTCTTGTATATAGTAGTCATTCATTTCCATTGCATCTGTAAAATCACGGCATAAGTACAATATGTTATTATATTCATCCGGCTCGGGATTCGTTTCATAATTTTTAACTGCTTGGGTGATTTCATTAGCCAGCACAGACATTGAACGAATTTTATCAACATCTTCATTTTCAATAATTGGCATGTTAGCCCCCTTTAATAAATAGCTTCACCTATTTAATAAGACAAAAATGAATGGGCTTAGTTCATTAAATGAGTTTTAATGTTGACTTAATATTATGTTGTTAATAGACACCCTGGTAAAGTAATGAAGGTGCATTGATGCAGATGTGCTAATTTAAGTGAAGCAGTAAATGATAGCTCACTGGTCACTTCCTAACGGTCGCGGTTCTGAAATGTTCGATTCATATATAATAGAAATGCGATCTGAGAGCGCTAGTTGCGGAAGGCGCTTTATCTTTCCTTGTTATTTCGTGTAATGACTCTTCAATCTTTAAATTAGGACTTGTACTTCTATCAGCTAAGGTAGCCTCTAATTCTTTCTTCGTTTCCGCAGAAATATCTTTGACTTGGTCAATGGTGATTGACCTCGAGCGCAGCCCTGAAGTGATTAAATCAGAGATACGATCGCTACCGTGCTCAGAATTGTGAAATATCCTATGGACATTTTGGATTTGCTGGCTACTTAATTGTTCGATCACAGCATCACTTAAGCCTCTGGCATCAACTATAGCCATAATCATTTTTTCTTGACCGGATGACATATGCGTATGAGTGGCTGCAATAAAAGGTTGCGCAGAAAAACGCTGCCTTATTGCTGCATAGGTCGGCAATGCGCTTTGATGTGATTTAGTCTCACCCTGACCGGTTGAGTCAGCAGAATGGCTAGCTAGTGATGTACCTATTGCAGTGGGAGTGGGGGAAGGGTGGTGGAACAAGTGTACTTTTATCGCTCCCAGCAGGGCCTTCTGAATCATCTCTTTTCCTGGGCATTACTAGATGGTGTTCTCATGTTCAGAGACTACTACTGCCTGGAGAGGAGGTTCTTTTTTCCCCGGCGCGGGGGCTTGGGCGGCAGCTTCCGTTTTTCCT
>CAYSGV010000279.1:0-4011 GCA_964430685.1 uncultured Gammaproteobacteria bacterium | reverse complement strand
GAGAAGCAGCAAAACGTGAAATTCCAGAAGATCCAGTCTATGGCAGTAAACTCGTATCGAAGTTTATCTGTTGTTTGATGATAGATGGAAAAAAAGCACTGGCTGAGAAAATAGTTTATAACGCACTTGGGGTGGTTGTACAAAAGACCAGCAAATCGGCACATGATAGTGAAAGTAGTGATGGCGCTAGCGGCCAAGCCTTGCGACGTGGCTATGAACTCTTAAAGAAAGCCATTGAAAATGTAAGTCCAATTGTTGAAGTGCGCTCACGACGCGTGGGTGGAGCAACCTATCAAATTCCCGTAGAAGTTTCCCAACAACGCCAAACCGCTTTAGCGATGCGTTGGCTCATTTTGGCGGCGCGTAAACGTCGTGAAAAAGGGATGACCCAGCGTTTAGCCCACGAAATTATGGATGCGCTGAGTAGAAAAGGCGGCGCCCATGAAATGATGGAACGCGTTGTGAAAATGGCCAATGCGAATAAAGCATTTGCACATTATCGTTGGAATTAGAATTTAATAACGGCACTGATTAACGTTCGGTGTGGTTGTCTTTTTTTAATAGATTTTTAGAGGTGTTTTAAAGTGAACATGATTGCAGAAAATGTGCCGTTAGCGCGCTGCCGTAATATTGGTATTATGGCGCACATTGATGCGGGTAAAACAACCACCACAGAACGTATTCTATTTTATACGGGCCTACAGCATAAAATTGGTGAAGTTCATGAAGGCGCAGCAACCACCGATTGGATGGTGCAAGAAAAGGAACGTGGTATTACCATTACCGCTGCTGCCGTAACCTGTTTTTGGCCAGGTATGGAAAAACAATTCCAACCCCATCGCATCAATATTATTGACACACCCGGTCACGTTGATTTTACCATTGAAGTTGAGCGTTCCTTACGCGTACTCGATGGTGCATGTGCAGTATTCGATGCTGTTTCCGGCGTTGAACCACAATCTGAAACAGTCTGGCGCCAAGCGAATAAATATAAAGTGCCACGTTTATCCTTTGTTAATAAAATGGACCGTGTGGGCGCTAATTTCTTACGTGTAGTCGAACAAATCAAAACCAAATTAAATGGCGTGCCCGTACCCGTACAATTACCTATTGGTGCGGAAGAAAACTTTAAAGGCGTAATCGATTTAGTCAAAATGCGCGCGATTTATTGGGATGATTCTACTCAAGGCATGAAATTTGATGCCAAAGAAATCCCTGCAGATCTTTTAGAAGAATGTAAAACCTACCGCGAACAAATGGTGGAAGCTGCTGCTGAAGCCGATGAAGAATTAATGAATAAATATTTAGAAGGCGTTGCGCTAACCGAAGAAGAAATTCGCAAAGGCTTGCGTGCGCGTACCCTTGCCAATGAAATTGTCCCCGTATTTTGTGGTTCTGCCTTCAAAAATAAAGGTGTACAAGCGTTATTGGATGGCGTTATTGAGTATTTGCCTTCCCCATTAGATGTTCCAGCGGTACAAGGGCATAGTGAAAGTGGTGAAAGCCAACTGGAAAGAAAAGCCACTGACCAAGAACCCTTCTCAGCAATTGTGTTTAAAATTGCTACCGATCCATTTACCGGTAAACTTTCATTCATGCGCGTTTATTCAGGTGTGTTACGCACTGGCGATACCGTTTACAATTCAGTAAAACAAAAACGCGAGCGTATCGGCCGTATCTTACGGATGCATGCGAACCAACGCGAAGAAATTAAAGAAGTCCGTGCTGGTGATATTGGTGCGGCAGTCGGTTTAAAAACAGTGACTACCGGCGATACTTTGTGTGATCCAGATAAAGTAATCATTCTAGAACGTATGGACTTCCCGGATCCTGTTATCTCCGTTGCAGTTGAGCCAAAGACGAAACAAGACCAAGAAAAAATGTCTACGGCACTAGGTAAATTGGCTGAAGAAGATCCTTCTTTCCAAGTTCGATCCGATGAAGAATCAGGCCAGACCATTATTTCGGGTATGGGCGAATTGCATTTAGAAATTATTGTTGACCGCATGAAGCGTGAATTCAATGTGGAAGCCAACGTAGGTAAACCACAAGTCGCTTACCGTGAAACCATTCGTCAACATGTTGAACAAGAAGGTAAATACATCCGTCAAAGTGGTGGTCGTGGTCAATATGGTCACGTTTGGGTCCGTATGGAACCATTACCTGCTGGCGGTGGTTTTGTCTTTGAAAATGCGATCGTTGGTGGCGCCATTCCACGTGAATATATCCCGGCTGTTGAAAAAGGGATGCGCGAGCAAATGGAAAATGGTGTGATTGCAGGCTACCCCGTTGTTGATGTGAAAGTCACATTGTTTGATGGTTCATACCATGATGTTGACTCTAATGAAATGGCGTTTAAAATTGCCGGTTCGACTGCATTTAAAGAGGGGGCCAAAAAAGCCAAGCCCGTTCTACTTGAACCGATTATGAAAGTAGAAGCCATTACGCCAGAAGAATATATGGGAGACGTGATTGGTGACTTAAACCGTCGACGTGGAATTATTCTGGGTATGGAAGATAGCCCTTCTGGTAAAGTGGTCCGAGCTGAGGTACCCTTGTCAGAAATGTTTGGTTACGCTACAGATTTGCGCTCCATGTCACAAGGTAGAGCAATCTACACCATGGAATTTGAGAAGTATAATGAAGTGCCTGCAAACCTAGCTGATGCAATCGTTAATCAGCGGGCAACTGGGTAATATTAATAAATAGAGATTAGTTATGGCAACAACGAATCAAAAAATTCGCATCCGCTTAAAAGCTTTTGATTATCGACTGATTGATGAATCAATTCGTGAAATAATTCAAACAGCGACACGAACTGGCGCACAAGTGATTGCGATTCCATTACCCACACGTAAAAAACGTGTCACTGTATTGCGTTCACCGCATGTGGATAAACGATCACAAGAAACGTATGAGTTGCCTACGCATAGCAGATTGGTCGACATCATCGATCCAACAGATAAAACAGTGGATGCGTTAATGAAACTTGATTTAGCGGCTGGTGTAGATGTGCGAATCTCACTACTCGACATTTAACAGGTATAGAATTCAAATGATAAACAGTGCGGGAGATAATCAATGTCCTTTGGTTTAATCGGTTTAAAACAAGGCATGACACAATTGTACAACGATGACGGTACGGCTACACCCGTAACGGTCATAAAGGTTGAACCTAATTTTATCAGCCAAATTAAAACAAAAGAAAAAGAAAACTACTGTGGTATCCAAATTACCACTGGCAAGGTTAAGCCTACACGATTAAAAAAGCCGATGGCAGGCCACTTTGCAAAAGCAAATATTCAACCGGGTTCAATGGTCGGTGAATTTCGCATTCATGACGAAGATATTAAAGAAGGTTTAAAGTGGGCGATGTGATTGGCGTTGATTTATTTCAACTCGGCCAACGTGTGGATGTGGCGGGTATTTCACGCGGACAAGGTTTCCAAGGTGTTATTAAGCGCTGGAACTTTAAATCGCAAAAGCAAAGTCATGGTAACTCACTTTCGCACAATGCTCCCGGATCGATTGGTCAAAATCAATCACCAGGAAGAGTATTTAAAGGTAAAAAAATGGCTGGGCAAACAGGCAATGAACGCGTCACGATGCAAAATCTGCAAATTGCCTACATCGACGCCGAAGCACAACTCATCATGATTAAAGGTGCGGTGCCTGGGCCTTCCGGTCGTTATGTTTGGATTTACCCCACTGTTAAAAAAGTACGACAATCAGCTAGTCGAGGACAAAAATAATGGAACTGCAAGTGTTAAAAAGCAGTGGTGAAGCTGCAAAGTCCATTCAAGTTAATGATGAATCGTTCACCAAACCATTTAATGAACCATTGGTACACCAAATTGTCACCGCTTGTTTGGCCGGTAGCCGACAAGGTACAAAAGGCCAAAAAACACGTGCCGAAGTCAGTGGTGGTGGTAAAAAACCATGGCGACAAAAGGGTACTGGCCGCGCTCGTGCAGGTAGTATTCGCAGTCCGCTCTGGCGTACGGGTGGTAA
>CAYSGV010000278.1:0-4103 GCA_964430685.1 uncultured Gammaproteobacteria bacterium | reverse complement strand
GCTACCTTTGAGTGAATATTTTTTTCACGTGCAGACGCAACCGAAATGGCGCTATCTAATGCAAGCGGTCCATCTAAAATACCCCCAGTGATTTGGCCGCGTTCTGCCATTTTACATAACGCTGTAGCATCAAGCGTAGACGGTATTTTTTCATTAACTGTTTCAACTGCAGAAAGAATAGCTACCTTGGGTGTACCCCATCCCAATACGCGAAATAAATCAATTGCATTTTGCACAATGTCTTTTTTCTCTTGTAAATTGGGTCGGATATTAATCGCGGCATCGGTGAGAAATAAAGGCTTGTTATAACCAGATGTCTTAACAATAAATACATGGCTCATTCTTCTACCTGTGCGCAAACCATTTTCTTTATCAACAACTGCCTCCATTAATTCGTCTGTATGTATTTTTCCTTTCATTATCGCTTCTACTTTTCCTTCTCTTGCTAATTTTACCGCCACTTCTGCTGCTTCATGACTGTGGCGTGTTGCAATAATTTGATACGGTGAAATATCTAAATGAGCAGCAGCAGCAAGAATTTTATCTTTTGGACCAACAAGGATAGGAATAATAATGTTTGCTTCTGCAGCCTCAATTGCACCTTGTAGGGCAAGTTCATCAACCGGATGTACAATAGCGGTTTTTAATGGTGAGAAATTATTTTTTAATGCAAAAAATTGATTATACCATTCGTCGTGATGCATATATTCTCAACCTCTGATATTAACAATAGACCATTATTGGCCATAGATGCACATTGAACTTAATGATCATAAATATTAACACAATATTAAGTTTTTTAACTTTTCAAGCTTAACATTCGCTAACCATATGATTATGCATTATATTTATAATGATAGGAAGAACAGAAACGGAGGGTAAATATGAAATGCCGTTTTATATCGAAAGTCGTTGCTTCTGTCCTCACAATTATATTTGGTACTGCTGCATTTGCTGATGATAGTTTGCCATTGAATATAAACTGGCCCTCAGCCAACCATGATTTAGTCAATAGTCAAAATCAATTACTTGAATTACTCATTAGTCCATTAACTATCAAAAATTTAGGTTTTAGCAAGCAATTTATCGGTGGTCTTAATCAACAATCAGTTACTGTTCCAGTTATCTTCAATAACATTGCTTATTATGCTGATGTAGAGGGTAATGTACATGCTATTAATATCCTCACAGGTCAAAAGTTATTTTCGCCTGTACATGTATCAGAGCCACATTTTATCCTGGTGCACCAACATGGGCATTTTTTTCTACCCCCGTTGTTTTTGGTAATTATTTATATATTGGCGATAATGTTTCCGTACTTTATAAAATCAATCGCTTCACAGGCCAAGTGATTAGTAGTGTAATAACTCAACCCAATATACCAACAATGTATGACCTGTTTTCTTCTTTTCCAACCACCAACTTAGTAACTCCTTTTCCTACTAATTTTAATCCTTATCAAATTCAGGGCAACTTACTGGCTATTGATCGTTCAAGCCAAGGCAAGGGACCATTAATTGTATTTGGTCTAGTCTCTTTTACTGCTGAAGAATCTGCTTTGGTAAATGATCCGACGCGTGGACAAATAATAGGTGTCAATGGTGATACCATGCAGGTGGAATGGAAAGCTTACACAACATCGGACCAAAATACATTAACCCATCCACATCCACTTCAAGGTGGTGGTGTTGGTGTATGGGCATCCCCTGCTGTTGATACTATTAGAAATTTACTTTACATCGGTACTGGCGATTTCCATACACCCCCACCAATCTATACTGGTAAACCAACTGATAACACGCCAGACTATAGTGACTCGTTGTTAGCTATTAATTACAACACTGGGCAAATCGTTGACCATGTACAATTAACTAAAGGCGATATGCAAAATGGTTGTTATTCTCCAGGCAGTCCTGTTTGCGATCCAACCGTCCAACCACCACCAGTAATTTATACCCTATTAGGCATCCCGCTTGTGGTAAATTGGAATGTCTATCTCACCTATGTTGCCCACTCAGTAGATATACTGGGTAGACCACCAAACCTATATCAAACTACGGTAAATGATATAGGCAGCGCACCGCAACTATTTACCATTAACGTTAAAGGTAAAAATGTAGATGTCGTCGGTATTAATGATAAAGATGGCACTTATTTTGTGTTCGATCGAAAAAATCTAAATAAACTTTATTGGGCGCAACCTTCTATTGCTTTTCAACATGGCAATACGCCTTTTGATTATAACATTGGCGGCGGCACCATAGGTGGTGCTGCCATTGATTACGCACATCATTTAATTTGGGAATCAACATGGGGCATTATTGACACAAATTTTAATGCAGCAAGCTATATACAAGCAATGGACATGAACACTGGGAAAATAATGGCTAGTATTTTACCTGCGCAATTTACATCCAGTGATACGATAAATGGCACGGTTATCGCCAATAATGTATTGTATGCAGTCGGTGGTAACGGCAACCTTTATCTGTTTGATATTTCTGGTTGTGGTAATGCTAGCTGTAATCCACCATTGCTTTTTGAAGATCAAATTCAAGCATTCCCGGATGGATCAGGCTTAGCACCAATTGCTAGAAATGTAGCAGTAGCCTATGGAAAAATATTTATTAACGTAGGTGAATTCTTTGGACCACCTTATGGCGGCTTAGAAATATACAATTTGAAATTACCTGCTCTACCGCACTAAAGATGAAGAAAAAGAATAGAAATGAATATGAATAATGGCTGGTAGATCACATTGTGATCATTCTAAATAATCTCAAGTAAGCTACCAGCACACTAATAACGGATAAGTTTACACAAAAAAATAATTAAACATTAAACTATATTCTCGTTTAATTTAAATTAATGTGCAGCCTGTACCGGCATGGTGACCATATGTGGTTGCGCTTGCATCATCATATTTTGTGCTTGATTAAGCTTCCAAGCAAAATAACCTATGTAGCCAGCACCAATCACGATTGTCAACAGAGTGATGACACCCACCACCAATCCTGTCCATTTCGCTAAAGCCACGCCCTTGCCTTCATTACGCACAGCCCAAACATACATGGCCACAGCAAGTAATAAGATTAACATTTTCAAAGAAAAAACAACGATTATACCTAACAAAGCTAATCCCTCCATGAATTCCAATTAACAACTAAAGAAAAGCATTTCTTGCGCCAACTAGTATAGCTGGACTACTCATTTTGGCAACTCATATTTACTTCTACAGCTGTATTTTTCAAGAGATTTTATTACTTTCGTATAGTTTTATAACTTTATCAATTTTTCAGTTTTTAGCTTTGTGATCTGGAAAATATTCTGAGCTCCCTATAAATTAATTGATTATCTTGGTCCATTTAACATATTTTGCTGCCGCACTTTATCGAGATAACCTTCCCAATCACTACTACCAGGGCCATATGTTTTTGGCAGTTCAGGTGTGCCATACATATGAAAATTAGTAACATCACCACGTGTTTGTTGCTGTATTGAACGTATTGTTGCAGATTCACCCCAGGTTTGTGGTAATTCACCATGAAGGATAGAACGTCTAGATGTCAAATCAGTGAAGTCAGCCGGTGCTTTATATGATTGATATTGCGGCGAATCCATAAATGACTGTGACAGTGGATCATGATAACCGTGCACATTTGCTGGCATTGTTTCTAAATCCGCCATTTTTGCGGTATACAAACTGCGATTATTAATGGATAGATATTTTCCTTCTGGTGTGAGAATCATATCCGGAACACCTTTGCTTACATCCCAGCCATGTGTTCGCACTGAATCAATAGATGCCGGCACAGAGGTTCCATTGGAAAACTGAATATTTATGGATCCTTGAGTAAAATGCGCATCCCGTACGGGCACTTGAGTATGTCCATTGGTACTACCAGCTACAGGCGTGAAATGCGGTTGTGTGGAACGATTAGCAAAAATACCAAGATTTTGCATGGCATGGCTAGCCCCAGCAACCATACTTGAAGCAGCTAGATATGACGTATCTAAAACGGAAGCAATTTGTGATGGCGTATATAGAAATCCAGCGGCATTACCAATAAATTCCATTTCTCTTGCCATTGTTGGAAATGTTT
>CAYSGV010000277.1:0-4121 GCA_964430685.1 uncultured Gammaproteobacteria bacterium | reverse complement strand
TATTTAAATCATACCAATTGAATCACAAAGATACTTTTATACTTTTGAAAATCCGCGCAGTAGGAAATGTAGAAAGACTCACAAAAACTGATTTAACCCACCCGCATCACCTAAAACAATTGCTGCAAAGTGATAGTAAAACTTTTTATTATAGTCATGGCGATCAATATGTTGATGAAATCGAATACGGAAAAGAATTGATTGCGGTAATCCGATTTGAAGATATCAATAAACAACAAGCATTGGCTATACAGCAGCAATTGGAAATAAAACTTGCCCGAATTAAAGGACTGGAGTTAAATGCTCAGGAAGCTGTTACTGCCAAAAACGAATTTAAGGTTCATACGCTTCGCTGCCATATCCAATTACATTGCTGTGGCGTCAACATAGAAGCACCCAATATTGGTAATAATTTGAATCATTTGCTCGATTTTATAGCGAAATTTAATACGAGCCAAGTGAACGCTTTTGTACCTATTGCTTACCATTCCATACCTTATGTTACGGTTTTAAATATTCCAGAAGCAATTGGATTGGAGGAACATATTAAAGAAATGCGCTTGCTTATCACTGAAACGAATGAACAAGCAAATCGATTACGTTTACTTATTAATAAGTCAGAACGAATATTAACGGCGTCTCATCCTGCTACAAGCCTAACTGCAGAGCATCGTTCACATCTGATGACTGAATTAAAGCATATGCAGGACCTACAACAATTGATTACGGACAGACAAAGAGAGATAGAAAAAAATCTTTTAACTTGCAATGAAGATCAACAAGCAGCTTGGCATAAAGATAATCGCCAGTGGGCATCAAAAGTTAAATTATTTGAACATTTACTATCTGAATATGATGATCCAGAAGAAATTGTTGCAGCAATTCCCTCTGATAGCAGTGCTCGAATGGGATATAAAATACGTGGGCGTTCCAGTGATAGTTTTCACTTATCAGCTGGGCAAAGTCGCTATTTATTTTGGCAAGTTGATCCGCAAAGTCATCCGAATGCGGATAAAATTACCTTTGATATCAAACATAAAAAAGAAGGTGATAGCTCTTACCATACTCTGCATGAACATGTATCAGGCAAGGGTATTGCATTGCCAGCAGATCGCATTCAAGAGACAGATAAACTTATCATTGCGCATCCTCATAAAGCCAATGGTAAAAGCTTTAATGTCATTGTAAGGAGAACAAACGCATATACTGAAAGTGAAGCAAACTCAGCCGCACCACTTTCGCCCAATCCTGCATCTGGAGTAATTAATTCACCTGCTCCAAGACGTAGCAAACTTTGATGTAATCGTTATTGTTAATTAGTATTAAGGAGTATTTTTATGGCAGAACTTCAAAAAGAAATTTCCAGTTCAGGTTCCACTACAAATATTAAAGCTGATACTCGACCTAGCGATTATGAGTATGCGCTTATGAGTGTGCAAGTTTATCTGGTAGATGAATTAAAGAAGGTAAAAGAGGGTAAAAAACCTAAATTAACTAGCACTTCCGATTGGCGTGTTATTCATGTACATGAAGGTGCTTCAGCATATTTCGGTGCCATTTATGTTAATTCAACAACAAAGCAGATGGTTGTGGCGCACAAGGGGACGAATTATTTAGGTGATTGGATCGAAGATTTACGCGGCGTTGTATTAGGTGGCAAAAGTCCACAAAAAATAGAAGCTTTAGCGATTACTCAAAAAGCTATTGAGTTAATCAATGACAAAGATGGTGATTATGAAGGCTATCATTTATCTTTTACTGGCCATTCGCTTGGCGGCTTTTTGGCAGAGCTAAGTTTATATTACTGTCCACGTAGTTTGAATTATCATAACCATGCTAATGCTGTTACATTCGAAAGTCCAGGAGTACGTCAGACACTCAAAATATTCGAAAGTAATTTAGAAGATGTTGATTTAGCCAAGATGGATGTTGTGGGTTATGTATCCTACCCTAACTTGGTTAATACATATGATAAACATGTAGGCAGCTTATACAGTGTCCATACAAACCTAGGTGATTGGGGTAATTGGTCAGGGTGGTATACTAAGCAAGCCCATAGCATGGATAAAATGGCAGAAGCATTAGCACCGGGTAAAGAGCTTAAACGCGTTTATTTAACAGATTGGCCAATGAACTTGCAAAGAAACGAATTCTTTAAGCAATGTAATTTTAAAGCAGGCGAATATACGCAAGTAAAATATGAGGAATTTGCTGCAGCGAATCAACAGCTCTTTCAATTAGATTTTACGGCGCATCATCATATCGATGAACAATTTAGTAATAATAGTAGTATAGCGCTTAAACATTTTTCACTGGATATGCAGGCACTTTTGCAAGCATTCTATGTGTATTTACTTAATTCATCGCCTGAATTAAAAGCACAATTAAAAGAGCTTTGGCAAAGTAAAAATGTTCCCACAGATATAATGGAGATTTTATTAAGTTTCCAATTAGTTAAGAAACCATCTGGTGTAGAAATGTTAGTATTAACAAATCCGAAATTAACCGTCCATCATTTCAGAAGACGATTAACGGAATGGCTACATGAAAGCGGCAAGAGTACTCTAGAATTATTCCCTGCAGCAGCAGGTTTGCAAGCACCACATACCGTTAAGATTATTGCAACAGTTTTAGAGCGTGGCGCAGTTCAAACTAAAGATTCGATTATTTATCAGCCATTAGTTGAGGGACTAAGCGTTAATATACCTAAAGATATTAATGATGAACAAAGTAAACGATATCGGGATTTAATCAGCGGAATCTGGCAAGATCTATATCCAGGTATCGGCGTCATCAAAGCAACTGTGGTTGAAGATGGAGCAGAGGCTGGAGGACTTATTATACAACCTCAAGTGCGAGGAATGGCTTTTAATATTAAAGGCGCAGCTAGTGATGATAAAGGAACAAATGATGCAAGTATGGCTCAATTGTTCAGTATGTTGAGAGCTAGAGATCACTCGCAACCATTCCAACCAGCTCCGGTTAATCCACCGCAATCGTCAGCATCGGGCAAAGAGCCACCTGCACCACCAACGACAGGAGCTGTACCTAAATAGTGATTGAACAACCCATAAGGAGGGCATCTTTGCTAAAGGCCCTCCTTGTGTAAAAGACATGTGAAAGTATTCTTTTCTCTAATACAATAGCAAAAAAGTAAAATTAGTATATGTCATTGCTTAATGAATAAGCACTGCTGAGTTACCGGTTTGTACTATTCTACTACTGTTAAGGAAAAATTAACTATGGATAGTCAAAATGAGCTTTCATCTGTAGGTCGAATTTTAAGTTCATTACCATCTATTACTACAAGTGTTTTGGCGGCAGGAAGCAGTAATGCCGGTATTATCTATAAGCCTAAAGTTAAAGGGCCAACATTTAACATTATCGTGCCTAAGGATGAACCACCGTTAGCATTTGAAGATTTTATCTTAGTAATTAAAAATTTTTATTTAAGACAAGATGCAATTAAAAGTGATTTAATTTCACCTTCTAGTGGGCTCAAAATAGATCAAATATTTGTTAATGTTGCGGTTGTGAGTGAAAAAGAACAATCGAGCAAAGAAAAGAAAGCTATTGCTAAAATGGGTTTTCATCCCTCGAACCAAGAAGATAGAAATAATCAATTTTTTGAGCAGGGCTTAAGCAGTTATGAAGAAATATATGGAACAAAAACATCTATTGATTTAGAGACCGTATTTGAAGGTAAATCTGAAATAGATAATATTTCTAATATTCATCGATTATTGTTATTAGGTCGAGCAGGGATAGGTAAGTCAACTTTATTGCAATATATTGCTTATCGTTGGGCACAAGATCAATTATGGCAAAAACAACAGTTTAAGGTGCCTATATTATTGCCATTGAAACAATTAGCTAATGCCAATTTATATAAAGGTGATACAGCCAGTATTGCTTATGCAGTTCACAAGCGCTTTGGGTTTGGCCAAATGGGAATTAGCGTCGGTGCGATACAAAGGGTATTGCATGAGCATGCAAATGAGATTATTTATCTTGCTGATGGTTTTGATGAAGTAGCGGCCATAGCACAGCAAAAAGAAGAAGACGCGACTGAGCAAGGAGAGCTGATTCGTGATGTGCTTAATCAAGAATATCTGCTTTTA
>CAYSGV010000276.1:0-4130 GCA_964430685.1 uncultured Gammaproteobacteria bacterium | reverse complement strand
TCACTAATTACGCCTTCTTTCCAAGGTAAATGGTCGAGTGCAACATTTTTACTGAGTTTAAAAATAGGGTATTTGATAACATCGAAGAATGGCGAATAATCAAAATCGCTGGGCGTAAATAATCTTGGGTTGCGCTGAATCAGCTCAAAGTTTTTTTTCCCATTAGCCATAATCAGCGGCAATATAGGATATTGTATCGAATGAAAAGCATCAGCAATCATAGATGAACAAATATCTTCCGTAGGTTGTTGCACGTTGTGTTGAAATAGAGACGAACGCCATCGCTTGGGAAATAAATTCCATGGAAATACAAAACGTGCCAAATCCAACAAATGGCGAACATTATATTTCTTGCCAACTCGATCAATCGCATAAGTAATCACTTTTTGCGCATTGGCAGGGGAAAGGCCCTTGGGACGTAGTAACCGTAAATGGTCTTCTTTATATTTTGCCAATGAAGAAACGATTGTACCTTGACCAATTTCACTTTCAATAATGATGCGCGTGAGCGGCTTACATTTAGGTAAATGTTGTAAAATGACTTCACGTATGGCAGGGTCTTCAATATCGCGAAAACGCCCAACATATAAAGCAGCATGGGTCCATGGACTGGCGGTGACCACCTGGATGATTTTGCTCACCCGGGTACGGCCCTCAACCAACAACACATCTCCAGGCCTAATTTTTTTACGTATGGTGTGGAAATCTGAGAGATAACTGTGGCGCGGTGGCCCACTTTTCAGTAACCATTGGCTAAATTTGCTAATGATTAATTCCGATAATGAATCTTCCATATTAAAAATCAACCTGTTACAGCAATTTGATGTCTATCAAAACAATACCTCAATTTGGCTGTAAGCATAGCACAAAATGGTTCATTCATTTGATACTCCGTTAGCTTTTAACTTTGAGGTTCAAGCGTGCTAAACCTGTAACCGTGTTGCACGTTCTTCTAGCAAGGCAATATAACGCGCTTGCAAGTCAGCACTTAGAAAACTAATTTGGATTATTTCATGCCAAGTGGGTTGAATATTGATTAATTCATTTGTTGTTTTTTGGATGATCATATCATTTATTCTTAAACGTTCTTTGGCAAAATAGTCAATCAAATCTTTCCGTTTTAAATTATTTTTTTTACCATGTAAGGGAAGTGCGGATTCTTCTTTGGTATTCGGTTGCGCGATGGTTGTATTAATGAGATCATAACAAGGAGCTAAGGTTACGATCTTGTTTTTTGTGATAAGCGAATAATTTTTTAAATGCATATCTTCATTGCCGATTAAAAAATTAAACAAAGTTAACTTTAACAATTTTACTTTTTCAATCATCGGAAATGTACAATATTGCTCCACAATTTCAACAATACGTTCCAATGAGCTATCGTATTTAGTTTCACGCGAATGACCAGACAATTGAGCAAAATCTTCAACAGCAAATTTATATTTTTTTTCTCGATCAAAACGTTTTACAAAATAGGTCATAGATTGATCAATGGAGTAGAGAAGGCCATGTAGTGGTACTTCTAAACCAACCGCTTGTGCCAATTTCATCGTTAATGCTTCATTTTCTGGTAAAGATTTATAATAATCATGTTGTGGTTTTAGGATATACCGACCGCCACTATCAACAATATCAAAACATTGATCTTTTATATTTAAGACAGCGCTATATTTTGGTTGTACACCTTGAATAGACATTTTGCCAGCTCTATCTTTCGCTTCATTACGTTGTTGTTCTGCTGTTTGTTGTAGAAATTTAAGTTCGTGTAAGCGCGGCGAGAGTAAATGTAAGCCTTTCTCTGAATAGAATTTATCATTGGTAATCATTTCATAAGTGATCGGGCAGCGTTTCATTGCATTGCCTCTACCGTCACGGCTCCAACCATATCTTTACCGACAGTTAGTAGCTGGCCAAAATAATCATGACGATCAAGTTTATATCGTCGTAATAAGGCATCTAAAAGTACACCCTCTGGCAGCAAACCATCAAAAAATGGAGGAAAAGTTGTAAACTCATAAACTTGTTGTGAAACTGGCATGGTTAAAGATAGAGGTTCGCCTACATAAGCCGCATCATAAGTAAAACAATAATGATTCACAGAAAATTTTTCTAAAATGCCAATAAATTTTCCATGCATATATACTTTGGCACGTTGTACTTTATACATCATCACCTTCTTGTAAAAATTCTACGGGCGGTATGATTTTTAGTTGGATATTTAATGTTGTTAAAATTTTACCCAACGTATCCAGTTGCACCGATTCTTTACCTTTTTCCAAATCAAAAATAACTGTTTTTCCCACACTAGCAATTTGAGCAAGTTCAATCTGCGTTAAACCAGCTTGTTTGCGGCATAGCCGTATTAATTTACCTAACTTTGGTTGTATAAACATAATTAGCCTCACAAATTTACTGCCTTAACAGTAATATAGGCCATAATCAAGCGAATGAGGTGCTTTTTAGCCTAATTGTAACCATATTTACTGCTATAGAGGTAATGTAAGCAGTATGAAGCACTTTTTTAGAGAAATCAAGATAATATAGATAATCTTTACTACTATAGCAGTAAAAAATGGTGTGTTTGTTAAGCTGTGTAAGTTCTTTCGTAGCGCGGATTTCAGCGCGAAGCTCTGTGCCAGCGGAAACATTGCTCGTAGAAACCTCGCCAAGACGCTCTTTTGTTCGCGCTATAAAGAGTGAGCCGGGAAACGATAATAATGTTACTGACTGATTTTATAGTCTCCATAAGTAGTGCATATGTTAGCGAAGAGGCTAAACTGATGATATGATGGTTAAGTGTAAATGACAAAAAGGAGGAGTATATGTTGCAATGGGTAGTCATATTCTTTGTTGTAGCTATTATTGCGGGCTTGTTTGGATTTACCGGTATAGCAGTCGGGGCCTCTAGTATTGCACAGCTGCTGTTTTTTATTTTTATAGTATTATTTGTAATCTCTCTTGTTATGCATTTAGTTAAAGGTGGAAAATTCAAATTTTAAATAAGGAAATTTAAGATGAAATCTATTCTTAACGTTACTGGAATTCTGTTGATTCTAATCGGTGCGGGCACATTAATTTTTCAGGGTTATAGTTACAATGAGCCTGAGAAAGTTGCACAAATAGGTGAAGTTCAAATTACCGCAACTGAACAAAAAACAGTACATTTCTCACCAATATTAGGCGGTATCGCATTAGTAGGTGGTATTGTTTTACTCGTTATAGGCGCAAGAAACAACAGAAAATAAATGACTGCGAAAAAAAAAATAATAATTGCACTAATCGCATTAATTTTTTTTAATGTTGCCAATACATATGCGGCTGAACGCGTTATCAATTTGAATATTCGTTATAAGACAGTCAATTTTACTGGTCAAGTAAAACAAGCTATCGCCGTAAATGATCAAATTCCAGGGCCAACACTGCATTTTAAACAAGGTGATGACGTAACCATTAACGTTTACAATCATCTGAATGAAGGCACAACTATCCATTGGCATGGTTTACTCGTTCCCTGGCAGATGGATGGTGTGGCCGGTGTTAGTCAAAAACCTATTCCACCGGGTGGTGTTTTTCAATATCGCTTTAAATTATATCAATCAGGAACCTATTGGTATCATGCGCATGCATCTTTTCAAGAACAACAGGGTTTATATGGTGCATTCATAATTGATCCACCGACTACTGAAAAATATCAATACAATAAAGATTATGTGATTGTGCTTTCCGATTGGAGCAATACTTACCCTGAGCATGTCTATGAAAATTTGAAAAAATCCGGCAATTATTATTCATCACGATTTCCCATGCAGCCTTCGCTACAGCGTTATCTACATGATTACCAGCAAGCCAAAACAATGCCCGCAAAACAATTGATTAATAACGATTATCAAATGATGCAGCAAATGCGCATGAGTATCTACGATTTTTCTGATGTTCCCTATGATGCCTATTTATTAAATGGTCAGCCGGCACAAAAACCATGGACGAAACGAGTCAAAGTTGGTGATGTGGTACGCCTGCGCTTTATTGATGCCGGGGGTAGCAGTCATTTTCATATTAAAATCCCTGGAACATCCATGCAAGTTATGCATGTGGAAGGCAATGATGTTAAACCTTACAACGTAAATGAT
>CAYSGV010000275.1:0-4133 GCA_964430685.1 uncultured Gammaproteobacteria bacterium | reverse complement strand
CGTCGTTGAAATTCTTGAAACGGTCATCATGGATGCGCAGTTATTTACTGCTGTTACCCAATTGTCACAACTTGGCTATCAAATTGCACTGGATGATTTTATTTACCGACCTGATTTCGACCCATTTATTGCCTTAGCCAATATAATTAAAATTGATGTGCTTGGTCAAAGTGAAGCGGATATATGCAAACAACTTAACACCTTAAAAAATTATAATGGCTTGGTATTGGCTGAAAAAATAGAAAATAATCGTCAATTTCAATTATGCCAGCAACTTGGCTTTCATTATTATCAAGGTTACTACTTAAGCCGTCCGGAACTGATTAAAATAAATTTGTCTTAAACCTATATTAACTACACCACACATTGATTTAAAACCATAATTACGTTAACATTTTCCACATCTATTTAAAAACGGGTGCCATATGGAAATGATCGGTCAGTATTTATTGTTCCTTGCTAAAATCGCTACTGCAGTGATTGCTGTATTTATTTTGCTCTCCGGCATATTTGCGATCGTCAACAGAAACTTACCGCAAAAAGGAAATCTGACTGTTAATAAGTTAAATGAAAAATATAATGATGTTAAAGATATCTTAGAAAACGAAATCTTATCAAAACCCATTTATAAAAAATTACTGAAAGACAGGAAGTTATTAAAAAAACAAGAACACAAAAATGCTACCGAAAAAAAGAATGTTTACGTACTACATTTTGAAGGCGATATCCGCGCCTCTGCAGTCAATTCATTACGCGAAGAAATTTCCGCCATCTTAATGGTCGCCAAGCCAGAAGATGAAGTTTTACTTTGTCTTGAAAGTGCGGGGGGTACGCTGCATGGCTATGGCCTGGCAGCATCTCAATTAGTGCGTTTACGCGAAAAAGATATACGGCTCGTTGTTGCGGTTGATAAAGTGGCCGCCAGTGGTGGCTATATGATGGCAAGTGTTGCCAATTGGATTATCGCTGCACCGTTTGCCATTATTGGCAGTGTCGGTGTCGTCGGTCAGATACCTAATTTTAATCGGTTATTAAAAAAGAACGAAATTGATTTTGAATTACATACCGCCGGTGAATATAAGCGTACCCTAACATTGTTTGGTGAAAACACTGATAATGCTCGAGCGAAATTTAAAGATGAGCTCGAAGATGCGTTTATATTATTTAAAAATTTTATTAAACAAGTTCGAAGCAAATTGAATATTGATCAGATTGCAACAGGTGAACATTGGTACGGAACACGCGCTCTAGAATTGCAACTCGTTGACCAGCTGCTTACCAGTGATGATTATCTTTTAAACTCTGTAAAAACGGCGAATGTCTATAGAGTATGTTATAAAGTGAAACCCACGCTACTGGAAAAAATTAAAACATCGGCGATGGGAGCTAATTTAGGAGGCATGTTAGCCATATCAGATAAAGTGAAAAGATGGCTTTAATATTTTAGCGCACGCCGATGAAGACCATTAACGTCTAAAATATTTGCGCCCATTCTTCAGATCAATGGCTATGTAAGTTACACAAAAGCTTATTATAATTTAGATATTTTTGGACCAGATCTGAACAGCTCATCGTGACCGATGACAATTGCTGTTTTTTGTGATCTATCGTGAGAATCCAATGGGAGTAACGGCTGAGTTGTTGTTGGGGGTGGATAGGCTTTTTGAATGTCGACTAGTTTTATAGCATGCAAATTACCGACGACGTTATTTTCTTGTCTTGATAGCCAGTCTGCTAAACCAACACCGCCATAAAATAGAGAATGCAAGCGCATCTGCACACCAATATTATAGTTTCGTAAAACACAAGTGTTTGCCTTTAATGGATCGCCTGGAAACCAATGCTTTTTAGAGTGTTCATCATATTCATCTTTATTCTCTTTTTTTCTGGTATAGATAAAAGCTTTTCGTTGTGTATCGGACAATCTTTTGTTTGTCAAACTGGAAGTAAGATTCGTAAAATAATTTCTTAGATATTTCCCAACTTCTGCTTTATCTAGTTTCTCATTTAGAAAAGGATAAAACTGATCTTTAACTCTTGCATGTTCATGACGAAACGCTCCCAGTTCATCAATACGCATAAAGATTCGACCTGAAGAGCTACTTTCGAAAGTTAAATAAAGCATATGAGCGTCAGTACCGACCGCATGACAGTATACATCTTGCATATGCATAATTCGTTCAATTAAGCGCTGATGATATAATTCTACTAATTGAGAGTATCTCTTCTTCAAATCTATTTTTGGATTTGTTAACAGCATATAATTAAACTGAAATATGTAACAATTGACAGCAATGCGTATTTCGCTTTTCATCGCCTTTAGCGCAATATTTTTTTCATTTAATGACATTTGGTCAGCATTACTTGTTTTTCCAATGTCTTTACACAGTTGACCAAAAGCAGTTAAATAACTATACAATCGTAATGGTAAATATTCTTGAAAAGTCCAAAAATCTAATGGGAATGATTTGCCATTCGACCGTACTTCTCCACCTTCGTCCCTTAAGTGGGCGAGATAATTTAGCTGAGCTCGCAATGTATTGAAATAACTTGCGACTTTTACTTGCAAAAGAAAAGGTATCAGAAAATTTATAATAAATCCTGAAATAACATGGTCAAGTGGTTGTTCGTTTATAAAATACGATGCAGCATCATTTAATACATCCACAATCTCATTATCAAAAATAGGTAGTGAACGTTTGTCACTTAAGACTGCAGTAACAAAATCAGCTGTAGTTGGACAATTATCTAAATATGGAATAATCTGTAGATCCTTTTTTTCTGCATTGAGTATCAGCTCAAAATTCCTTTCTTCTAGATGGTGCTTCCACTTGGCATAAAATTCTGCTTTGTTCCGAGGCTCAACGACGCCAGCAACTGGATTGAGACTTAAATTTTGTTGAGAAGATTCCTCCTTAACCCATAGCACCCCGCGCATTAAATTTTGATGTTCTTGTTCATTTTTTCGTTGCGTGGTCAATATTTGATGATATTTTTTAATTTCTTCAGAACCAGGATTCAGACGTGATGCTTCGTTGACATGCTGCAGTGCACTGGCGAATTTGCCTGGGATACCTGCATGTACTTTAGCCAAATTAAAATGGAGTTCTGCAGTAACTAAAGGATCAGGTATAGCATTCTTTAATGCTTGCTCATAACACTCTGCTGCAGCAGATAAGCGACCTAGGTTGTAGAGTGAATATGCTTTGGCAGCATAAATACGTAGCAGAAGCTCTGGATCAGAAGTGGGTTTTAAGTTTTTTAAGGCCGCATCATATCGTTTTATGGCCTCTGTTTCCTGACCACTTCGACTATGTACATAGCCCATACCAAAAATGAAATAAGAACTATTTGGTTGAAGTTTTGCAGCTTGCTGAAAGGCATGCGATGCTGCAGGCAACAGATCCAATTGTAGATAATTGTTTGCTTGGCAAGAATAAATATCACATACATAATTAATTGGCAGTGGTTCAAATTTACCTCTTTCAAGCAGAACATTAAAATATTCATTCGTTAAAGTAATACTTCTTCGGTTATTAAGCTCTAGTGCAATGTTCAATAATTTTAATTGTTCATCATATGAAGTGTTTGTCGCTGATTGTGCTACAGTTAACGAACTATTTTGTGAGGTTAAGTTAAATTCAGTACTGGTTGTTTGGCTTTGCCCAAGTGTTCGTTGCAGTTGAGGTAGTGGTTGTGCTTGAGGTAGCGGGGGTAATTGTGGAACCAGCTGTAATGGTGGTTGTTGCAGCAGAGCTGGGGATGATTGTTGCAAGGCGTAGTTTTCTATGTAATATTGTTGTAATAATGCTGATTTCTTTTTATGTGCTTCAAGTATTTTGTCTAAATCTGCAGAATTATTTTTACTTGATACTGGTTGTGCCATCGGTAGAGAAGCTGGATTTGTATAAATCCTGGTAAGCATATTAGGGTCTTCAGGAAACGTACTTTTGATTCTTAATAAAGTAAGGTAATACTGTTTCGCAAGTTCCGGTTGCTTATCAAGTAATTCCTCGACTGTTTTACTACAAGATAAATTTAAATACTTTAGCGCATCACCAATTTTGGGCTCTATGATTAAACCTGTTGACTGGTCTAGAGTTTCCCCTAATTTCTTATTAGCATCATCTTTT
>CAYSGV010000274.1:0-4138 GCA_964430685.1 uncultured Gammaproteobacteria bacterium | reverse complement strand
CACAGGGTAAGTTGTATAAAAACGGCAAAGAGACTGATACGGTTTATCAACGCTACGAAATTAACGAAGTTGTTGAAAAATCACACCACCGAATATAGCATTAATAAGGCGTCAAACGTTTCTTTAAAGCAAACATTTCCCAACGACTTGCGGGTGTGGGACGAAGACTTGAATCTTCAAGTTGTTCGGCAGCATTGCGTAACGATATATCGACTTGTGAATCAATTACTTCTTCCATCTCATGATGTTCTTTCGTTTCTTTGCGAAGCGCGAGTTCTTTTAAACCTTCTTGTAAATCTTCTACCAAGACTTCGTCATGCACTAATTTTTTTTCATAACCAAGCATTAAATAGAAGGTAGCAAATTGCATCCAAAGGGCCAAACTAGCCATTTGGTTCTGCATGCTTAATCGTTGCGCATTTAAGCGTTTATTTGATTCAAAAAGTTCAAGTAATCGCTTATTTTCTGTTACTGATGCATTTTGACTCAGCACAAGGCGTAGCGCTTTTTCATTATCTTCATATTCTTGTTGTAGCCGCGCTAATGCTTCCTGACGGCTAGCATAATCCTTATTTAACGCGCTTATTATGCTATTGATTTCTTCAATTTGGCTCATACGCACCCCCTTTAACTATCATCAGATTCCCTAGTTGGTTTAGGGCCAACTGCCAAACCTAGGATATTTGGAACTTTTTTCCTATTCATGATTCTAACTAATTAAGGAAGTTATAAATCTTAAGTAACATCCTATAGAAATCAAATTTGCCTGGTTATTAAACCGGGCTCTCCCCTCAGCGTGAATCCCCCAAAAGCGCTGGGGGGTTTTTTTATGCGCGTTCAGTAATTAATTGTTGTTCGAGTTTTGCCAGCACCCAATTCTGAGCCTGGACAATACCAATTTTTTGCGTTGCGGAAAAAATAACTATCTCATGCGCAAAAGGTAAATATTGCAACGCTTGCTCTATTGCCAGACAAACTTGGTTTTGATCACTTTTAGAAATTTTATCTGCCTTGGTCAGTAAAATAAGTGTTGGAATTTGTCTTTGTACAATAAACGGTAAAAATCGCTGATCAGTTGGTGTAAGCGGATGACGAATATCCATCAACCACACTAAACCACGTAATATTTCTCGTTTTAATAAGTATTGTGGTAAAAAAGTCTGCCAATGGCTTTGTTGCTGTTTACTGGCTTTAGCAAAACCATAGCCCGGTAAATCTACTAAGCGCTGCTGTTCATTCAAAGCAAAAAAATTAATTAACTGGGTGCAACCAGGTGCCTTACTCGTACGCGCCAATTGTTTGCAGCCCGTTAATAAATTTAATGCTGTTGATTTACCTGCATTCGAACGCCCAACAAATGCAACTTCCGCGCCAACATCCTCAGGGAATTGGTTTGCGCGTGCGGCACTGGTTAAAAAACTGGCTTTTAAGGGTACTTGAGCGTTCATGATGTTTTATTATAACAGAATTCATTTTTTAATTCATACAACCCATGTATTTCGCAGAAAAATACGTATATCGCAGACACGTCGCAAGCGCTACGAAGCCGAATGGAGGCAGTCGTTATTTCTTGCACAACTATATAGACATGCCTAACTGACGTAACGCCTGCAAGCATTGATTAACATTCTCGAATTGAATAGCCTGCATTTGCATGGCTTTCGCCCCGTCTACATTAGCAAGAAAATCATCGATAAAGAGTGTTTCTTGCGGGATCAAATGATACGAATCGAGCAGATGACGGTATATGACTGATGAGGGTTTTAAGTGGCCTACGTCTGCCGAGACTACTACCCCACGGAACATCGACCAAAAATCATATTTGCTTTTCAAATACCGCATCAGCTCATGGGTGTTATCTGTAAGCGCATAGAGTGGATATTGTGAGCTAAAAAGCTGTTTTAGGAGCGCAAAACTGCCTTCAATAGGCACTAAGGATTCTTTGATGGCATGCATCAGCGTGTTTAGACGTGATTCTTCAATTTTCAGCAGCCGTTGATATTGAGTTATGGCTTCCGTTTGGCTAATTAACCCCTTATTTAAGTCAAACCACGTACTGGATTTAAAAATGAGCTGAGTTAAGCCCTCATGATCCTGATTTTCAGGAAAATGTGCAACCACGACTGCATGCGGATCCCAACGAACCAACACGTTCCCAACATCAAATACCACATTTTTAATTTTCATTTATGTTCCTCTAGTGAATTTTGCCTCATCCTGGTATATTTTACCCAGGCTTTTTCTCTTGTTTTTGATACAACCATATGAGGTTTAACATGCGTATTCGTCATCTTAAAAACATTCTTTTGAGCAGCTTAATACTGGTGCTTTTTAGTCCGTTGGCATTAGCTGCCCCTGCTCCAAAGTTTACCGCTGACTTAGATTACAAAATTTTACCGCAACAAGCTCCAACAACAAATACGCAAACGAAAAATGCCCCCATCGAAGTGATTGAATTTTTCAGTTATGGTTGTCCAGGCTGTTTTGCTTTTGAACCCTATCTCGAAAAATGGGTAAAAAGTAAAAATCCTAAACAGGTGACATTTAAACGCGTGCCTGTCGTTTTTCACCCACAATGGGAACCCTTAGCCAAAGCTTATTATATTGCCAACGGCCTAGGTATTGCCGAAAAAATTACACCGGACTTATTTAACACACTACAAGTTCAGCACATCGATTTAATGGATACTGATAACTTAGCAAAATTCTTTCAAAAATATGGTGTTTCACAAAAAGATTTTAATAATGCATTTAACTCATCGCCAACGGTTGATGCACAACTGAAACAAGGCACTGACCTCATGAACCGTTATCAAATTAATTTAATTCCCGCGGTTGTGATACAACAAAAATATTTGACCAATATGGAAATGGCACAAAATAACCCAAGCAACTTTACGCAGATCATGGATTTCTTGATCAATAAAGAATTAGCTCACAAGTAAAGTTTAATGAGTGTTACGCTACCTGATGCACATTTATTGGCACAATTAAATCCAGCGCAACAAGAAGTTGTCTCTGCCCCCCGCTCTAACCAACTGGTGTTAGCCGGTGCGGGCAGTGGCAAAACACGCGTATTAGTACACCGCATTGCTTGGCTCATGCAACAAGAGCAATTGAACCCGCATCAATTATTAGCGGTTACGTTTACCAACAAAGCTGCGCATCAAATGTCAACGCGCATCGAACAAATCGTTGGTTGGTCGGCAAACAAAATGTGGATCGGCACTTTTCACGGCATTGCACATCGATTGCTGCGTATCCATTGGCAAGCAGCTGGGTTAGATGAAAATTTTCAAATCATCGACAGTGACGACCAAATACGATTATTGCGCCGAATTATTAAAAATCTTGAATTAAATGAAAGTAAATGGCCGGTTAAAACCGTGCAAAATTTCATTAATACGCAAAAAGATGAAGGACGACGCGCTGAAAGCTTAGTTGGCGCCAATAATATTTACGAACAAAAATTATGGGAAATATATCGTGAATATGAACAAACCTGTAATCGCAGTCATCTAGTCGATTTTGCCGAATTATTGTTACGTGCTTATGAACTCTTGGCCAATAACGCCGATCTTTTACAACATTATCGCGATCGCTTTGCAGAAATTTTGGTTGACGAATTTCAAGATACCAATGCTATTCAATACGCATGGTTACGTTTGCTTACCGGCGAAAATAATTTTATCACCGTGGTAGGTGATGATGATCAATCTATTTACAGTTGGCGTGGCGCACAAGTCAGCCATATTAGCCGCTTTTGTGAAGACTTTACACAAGTCAGTGTACGACGTCTTGAACAAAATTATCGCTCAACTGAAACCATTTTAGCGGCTGCCAATGCATTAATTGAGCATAATCGGTCGAGAATGGGTAAAAAATTATGGACCCAAGGTAGTTGCGGTGAACCGATTATTGTTTATGCCGCATTTAATGAAACAGAAGAAGCAAATTATATCGTTGAACAAATTCGTCTCGCCGTTGCACAAGGTGCTAAACGCTGCGAATGCGCAATTTTATATCGCTCAAATGCATTATCACGTGTACTGGAAGAAGCATTATTACAAGCAGCAATCCCCTATCGTGTTTATGGTGGTTTGCGATTTTTTGAACGTGCGGAAATTAAAGATGCGTT
>CAYSGV010000273.1:0-4190 GCA_964430685.1 uncultured Gammaproteobacteria bacterium | reverse complement strand
GCGCCTTGGCCAATCGCGCCTCGGCCTCCTGCGTCGTGAGCTGCGTCTTCTCCATGCAACGATTGAAAAAAATGCGCCCAACCCTTGCATCAAGGATTCACCGTTTGAAACGCCCATGAACCCATCAGCAGCAGAAACCAACAAACCAACAAAATTACCAAGCTTCGATGCCATCGTAGATGGGACTGCAGCTCTTAATCTAGCAATCTGTAGGGACCAAGCTTTTTCACGTTGAGACAATTGGTTGGTCATATAAGCATTGCGTGCAACCGCATCTAATTTTTGTGCATTGTTACGCGCTAATAATTGCGCTTGATATTCTTCCTGTAAGCCACGCAAACGTGCTTGTTTTCTTTGTTCAAATAATTTTCTAAAGTTTTCATTTTCGCGAATAATCGCTTTGGTCGCATCATCAAGTGTGTTGCCTTTTTGCACATTCACGTCTTGCAAAACAAGCACTTGCTCTCGTATGAGGTCAAATAATATTTCTTCATCCTTTTTTAAATCTGCTAGCAAACGCTTTTGCATCAGTAAAAATTGATTCTTCTTTTTAATTAACAGAAAAGATAAATTTTCTTGCGTTTGACGTTCGATTTCTTTTTTCAAATATTCTCGTTGGGATACAGCAATATTGAGCTTGTCACAAATTTCGGTTAATTCCCAACCCATTAATTTATCAAGCGATTTATCGTGAAATACGGTAATCAGTTCTTCTTCAGTATATGTGTGGCCACTTCGGTTAACCACGTGCAGATGCGTAAATACGATCTCATCCATCTGCATCGCTTTTCTTGTTCGAATATCTTGCAAGGCATCAATGAAATGTGAAAGCGTTACATTTGGCAAAACACTTTTATTCGAATGATATAATTTAGTATCTTTTTGCTGCGCTAATTCTTCTCGTTGCAACGATTTTTTAAAATAGTCATTTGTTAATTGACCATAGATTCCGTCATTTAACAAAAGCCGCTGTAAAAAAGTAACACAATGGATCTGTGCAGCGCGCTTGTGATCTAAATTATTAAAAGGTGTTTCTTTTCCATTAAATATTGGCTGAAGGATTCCCGTATAAAGTTGTTTGGCACGTGCAATTTTAGTATTGCTATTATAAAAGAATTGTAATTTTGATTGATCACTAAACTCTTCTGGCTTAATCGATGGCGAGTCTGAATTGGTTGCATCAAGATGCCCCATTTCAAATACTCCCGCACCATCGCTTGGTTGATCAGCGCTTGTTACTGTTGGATCACTGAACAATAACACATTGATTTTTTGGCGTAATTCTTTGTGCTGCTGATGCGCTGTATCCTCAGGAAACAAAGCCGTCTTTTGCTCAAAAACTGAGTCAACATCAATAAATGTTTCACCTTCTTGTTTCTTTGTATTTTCCAGCTGATCTAAAAAATGGGTATATTCATCACGCGCAAATTTTTCTTTGGTACGGGCAAATACATAGCTTTTAACCGCTTCACCCGTTAAACCAATTTTCTCTGCTTGCTTGGTGAAATGAAGATGTTGCTTGATCTCTTTATGAAAAACATTGGCATAGGTTTTACAGGATGAGAAAAATTCAATCAATGATCGAACTGCACGATAAGGCCATTTTATGAAGCGTAACCATTTTGGTTCATTTAAGGTGACATTATTCTGTATGATCCTTTGTTCATTTGCATAAGCGGTAAGATAATGATCTAATTTTTCTTTAATTTCATCGGCTTTTTCATTTATTTCATCGCTTGATAATCGTCTGAGTGCCAATAGTGTTCCAAGCCAGGTAATGAAACAAGCAGCACCCGCTAAAAATACGTTCACACCTTTGAACATCTCAAATACAGCGCGAGCATTCTCAGTTGCTTCACTCAATGCAAATGCAATACTAAAATATCTGGAAAAAATCCAAATTAACCAATTCATTATTTCACCATTATTGTCATCGTTTCATCTTTATTAACAGTACAGGCATCCTTGTCAACGGCATTGTTTACCTAAAATCTAAGTATTACTGTCGCCCGCACCATGCAGTACTTGTTACGAATAGAGTCCTAAGCAGAATATGTGATTGCCTTATCCACCCTTTGATTCTAGAGGAGAAAGCTTAAGGAAATATGAAGTACACTGAATAATGCAAGAATACTTTTATGAAACTCCTATTAAAAATTAATCAGTTAGCCGTAAAACCACTTCATTCTATTCATGCATACACCTGAAGTCAACGATAATGAGAATCATTATCGTTTGTAACGCTATGAGATTTCTAGTCGGTTTTTTGGGTTTTATTTTTCGTGGTAATAATTTACACCTAGTTTGATGCGGTCTCTGCCTTGCTTGACGCGCCATTGATTACTATCGCGCAAAGAATAAACGCAACCACAATATTCTTGTTGATAAAATTCCTCTGCTTTGGAAATGGTGACCATGCGTTCTGAGCCACCATTTTTTCGCCAGTTATAAGTCCAATACTGCATGCCTGGGTAACGCAAAGCCGCCCTGACGCCGCAATCATTAATTTGCTCCATATTTTTCCAACGCGAGATACCCAATGTGCTCGAAATCAAATTAAAACCATGCTCATAAGCATACAGCGCCGTACGCTCAAAACGCATATCAAAACAAGCCGTGCAACGTTTACCACGCTCGGGCTCCATTTCCAGACCTTTGACGCGCACAAACCAATTATCCACGTCATAATCTGCATCAATAAAAGGAATGTTATATTGCTCCGCAAACCGTATATTTTCTTGTTTACGCAATTCATATTCAGGACGCGGATGTATATTTGGATTATAAAAATAAAGGGTATAGGAAATGTTTGATCGCAATAAACTAACCATGATATCTGCTGCGCAAGGCGCACAACAGGTATGAAGTAATAATTGCGTGCAACCTTCGGGCAATGTTAACTGCGGCAAAGTTGCGTCATTAATTAAGCCTTTTACATATTCATTATTTGCCATAACCTAAACATCTAAATTTTCGACGTTTAATGCATTGGTTTCAATGAAATCACGCCTGGGTTCAACATTATCCCCCATCAATGTAGAAAAAATTTCATCGGCAGCAACCACATCACGTACCGATACTTGCAGCATTCGTCTGCTATCGGGATTCATTGTTGTTTCCCAAAGTTGATCAGGATTCATTTCACCAAGACCTTTATAACGCTGTATCGCTTGGCCTTTACGTGCCTCATCCATCAACCAGCGCTCAACTTGAGCAAAATGATGCACAAGTTTGGTTTTGTTATTTCGTACCACTTTCGCGCCTTTTCCAAGAAGATCTTGTATTTTATGCGCAAAATCGGCGACAACCTGATAATCTTTGGTCGCAAAAAATTCATAGGTCAATACATAATTACTTGCCATACCATGATCAACAATAGCCAAATGGGGTAAAAAGCCACCATGCTGGGTATCTTCTTTAATTTCCACATGTGAAAAAGTTGCTTTGGTTCTTTGATTATCTAGCTGGTTTTGTAATGCTTTTTGCCATTCTTGCACAACAGCCTGTTCGTGTAATTGGCTTTGTTGTAACGGTGTAATATTAACCAACTGTTCTAATACAAAACGTGGATAACGACGGCTTAATCGCTCTATAGCGGTTTGCACTTTTCGGTACTCGATTAACAGTTGCTCTAGTCCTTGCCCTTGAATGGGCGGAATATTTTCGCCGGGAAAAAAGAGAGCATCTTCCAGCGCAACTTGCGTTAAATAATCCATTAATGCGTTATCGTCTTTAACATATTGCTCTTGCTTACCTTTTTTAACTTTATAGAGCGGTGGTTGCGCGATATAGACATAGCCGCGACTAATTAAATCGGGCATTTGCCTATAAAAGAAAGTTAATAACAGCGTACGGATATGGGCGCCATCAACGTCCGCATCAGTCATGATGATAATTCGATGAAAACGAATTTTATCTGGGTTATATTCTTCTGAACCAATGCCGCAGCCCAAAGCAATGATTAACGTACCCACTTCTTCCGAAGAAATCATTCGGTCAAATCTCGCTTTTTCAACGTTCAATATTTTTCCTTTTAAAGGCAAAATCGCTTGTGTACGCCGGTCACGTGCTTGCTTGGCTGAGCCACCTGCTGAATCTCCTTCTACAATAAAGAGTTCACAAAGACTGGGATCACTTTTCTGACAGGGGGCAAAGCGACCCGCTAAGGAATTAATTTCTAATCCATTTTG
>CAYSGV010000272.1:0-4199 GCA_964430685.1 uncultured Gammaproteobacteria bacterium | reverse complement strand
GTTGCAAAACGGCAGCAATTGCTTGCTCATAACTTTTCACTGCTTGATTATTGATGAGTGGCCCCATTAATGTGTTAGCAGAGAGTGGATCACCAATTTGAACTTGCTGATAAGCTTTTTGCAAACGTTGAATGACTTCAGCAATGAGCGATTTGTGCACAATAAGACGACGTGTGGTCGTGCAACGTTGACCAGCAGTACCTACTGTACCAAAAAAAATTGCTGGAATGGCTAATTTTAAATCAGCGGACTCATCAACGATGATTGCATTATTGCCTCCCATTTCAAGTAAACATTTACCCAAACGTCCGGCAACTTTTTCATAGATTGTGCGACCAACTGTAGTCGAACCTGTATAACTGATTAAAGGTACTTGTTTGTCTTGGATCATCATTTCAGCGACGTGATGTTCTGGATCAATAAATAAGTTAAATACACCTGCAAATCCAGCTGGCTCTAATACTTGGTTACAGAGTTGTTGTACAGCAATCGAGCATAAAGGAACCTGTGCGGAAGGTTTCCAAATAACTGTATTTCCTGTAATTGCAGCAATAAATGCATTCCAAGCCCAAACAGCAACAGGAAAATTAAACGCAGTAATCACACCCACAACGCCCAAAGGATGCCACTGTTCATACATCCGATGCATTTTACGTTCTGAATGCATCGTTTTTCCATAAAGCATGCGCGACTGACCAACGGCAAAATCAGCCATATCGATCATTTCTTGAACCTCACCCAATCCCTCAGATAAAATTTTTCCCATCTCAAGAGATACAAGTTGACCCAGTGCATTTTTTTTAGCGCGCAAAAGCTCGCCGATTTGACGAATCAATTCACCGCGTGCAGGAGCAGGCAGTTCACGCCAGCGCAAAAATGTACTTTGTGCTTGTCCAATTATTTTTTCATAATGACTATTTTGTGCACAGTTAACTTCTGCCAACACAGTTTCATTAGCTGGATTAATCGATGTTAGGTTAATTGTTGAATCAAGCCAACCCAAAGAACCTGCATATACCCCTTTATTAACTTTATCTAATCCGAGTTCATTAAAGAGATTATCGAGATTGATTGATGTTTTAGTCATGACTTTTTTCTCTCATTTTGTACCATCCCTCATTGAAAATATTTGCCAAAACGATTATTGATGACTTCATTTAGATCAAAATGTGCATGCGGTACAAAACCCATGTGGTTTTCGGGCTGCTCAAATACAATATCAATACACGCACAAGTCGATGCCGCAGTCGTTACTTGGATAGCAGACCACAATTTACCAGCAATCGTTTGTGGATAAATTTTGCGCACATAGTTTTCCTCAAGATACTTTTCTTGCTGATAACCTGATACAGATACATACATTAAAACTACATCTTGATATGAAGCGGGTAAACACTGCTTCAATATTTTCAATAATGTTTCTTTGTCATTGCGTAAATTTAAATCATTCATTAAGAATTTTATTTTTTCACAATGTCCAGGATACCGTAATGTTTTATAATTTAATAAATTAATTTTCCCCTCATATGTTTCAGCAAGACTACCGATGCCGCCAGAAGTATTAAATGCCTCATACAACAGCCCATCAATTTGCACATGCTCCACACCTTCTAGTGGGGATGACAAAGCGATCTTACCATTATCTATAGCAACACATGGATTCGCATATTCATTAATTAAACCTTCTGGTGACCAATTCAATGCATACTGTAAAGCGTTATTTGAATTAATCGGTAATGCTCCAACACGAAGTTTAGCTGCCACTAATTTTTCAAATCTGCGCATATAATGATGTGCAACAATATTAATAAAACCAGGTGCAAGCCCACATTGCGGAACAAATGCTTTTTTTATATCTTTGGCAAGTACGTGCACTTGATGTGTGATGCGTACATCTTCAGTTAAATCAAAGTAATGAATATTTGTTGCATGGGCAAGCTTTGCTGCATGAATATTTAAGAAATAAGGTACACAAGAGATGATCGCTTCAATACCATTTTGTTCTATATACGCTTTACTATTTACTGAATCAGTAATATCAACTTTATTACTATTCACTAATGGATGAGCAATTGAAAGATAACTTCCGTCAAAAGGTGGAAAATAATTATCGCAGAGATAAACCTTATAATCTCCAGATGATGCCAACAAGTTGGCAAGTAAGCTACCGATTCGTCCAGAGCCAACCACCATAACAATACGCTGCATAACGGTCTCCATTAATATTTTGATACAGAGCCCGAAGGGCGACGAGCTATTCCTTTACAATTTCACTCCAATCAGAAAGGGAAACGATATTTATCGTTTCCCTCTCCCACAACCATTAATAACCCGGTGACTTAACTTCGACAGAACGAAAACCATCATAATTGGTCGAGCGCCATACTTTTGATTCAATATTACCTGATTGACTTAGTTTAAATGCACGATAACCCGGTGGCAACAAATCCAAACCAAAATTTGCACTTTTACGTTTAAATTGTATGCAAGTTGATGGCACACCCATTAATTTAATGCCTTGTTTATATAAGCCATTGAATTCTTGGTGCGCATGACCAAACACTACAGCACGTATATTTTTGAACTTTTCAACTACATTAAATAATTCGGAACTATTTCTCAATCCCAATTGGTCTAACCATTTCGATCCAACAAAAACAGGGTGATGATGAAACAATACCATTGTATGATGATCTGGGTATGCAAATAATCTTTTTTTAAGAAAATTTAATTCTTGCGGTGGTAAATAGCCTTCTACTCGTCCAGGGATTTGTGAATTTAATAATATAAACTGCCAATTCCCAATTATTAAAGCGCGCTCAGTTAAAACTGTATGTCCCTTAAATGCTTTTTTAAACATTTTTGCATCATCATGATTTCCGGGGCACGCAAGCACTGGACAATTGAACATACCAACCATATCAGCTAATCGTTGATAGGATATCTTTGAGCCATCATGTGATAAATCGCCGGTGACAAGTAATAAATCTAAAGAATCCTGTTGTTTTGCAACAGCACGCAATACTGCAGAAAAGCTTTCATAGGTATTCAGGCCTAATAATTTTTGTTGCGTATTGCCAAAAAGATGAGTATCAGATAGTTGCACAATCCTTAATGCTGTATCCTTCTTCATTTATGATCCTTAATTTATTCTTTCCATTCATAAGCTTCATAACCATCAATTAATTTATTTGCTGGGTTAAACCCTTTCACATTTTCTACTGGTTCAACAACGTTTTTAGCAATCCACACGGTATTTGGTTCAGCATGTTTTTGCATATGACCGGCAATATCTAGCACACGATCAGTTATTTGCTCCAAGGGTTTTGTTTCATCAAAATAAACATAGCCCGCATTGATTCCACAACGTACTTTAAAATCCATTTTAATGTTTTTATTCTCATTAATTATTCTTAATTCTTCAATAATTTCTTTGGCAGCTTGTATTGCTCCGCCAACCACATTGAAACAAGCCATCAGTCCATCACCGGTCCATGACCATTTAATAGAACCATTTTTCATAAGTTTATTTTCAACAAATTGACGATATTGTGAGAAATCATATTCACACAGCATTGCGTCTTCATTTTCTTTCATTTTGGTGGAATCAACCACGTCAATTGATAAAAAAGCTAAATCACGGCCAAATTTATCTAATTCTTTTTTGATCTCAACCATTTCTTTTAAAAGTTGATCGCGGTCCCCTCGGTTTGCCGAATGGATCTGCTGCATTTTTTGTTCGAATAACGCCACTTTATCCTGTGCACCGCCACTTACAATTTTGGCTTTAGCAAGTGTGTCCATTTCTACTTTTAAGCGTGCATAAGTAATTTTGTAGCGATAACGTTGATTCAGGTCGCTAAATACACCTGACAAAAATAGCGCGAGGACTAATATAATAAAGCGAGCTAAATCATGTCCATTGAACTCTGTAGGGATATAGGATTTAAGCCCAGACTCTAATTTAGCTTCAAAATTAATACCCATTACCACATAGTCATACCATTTGCTCTGAGTGAAGTACTTTTCTACAAACGGTAGTAACGTTAACAATGCAGTGATGACACAAGCAATACTTGCGAGTTGTGCAGCTAAAGCGAGTAATCTGTAAAGCCATGTCTGGCTCATTTTAACCTTATCCATCATTGATACCCTTCTTTCCATATTCTCTCTGTTGAAGTCCACATTAAATATGGTCC
>CAYSGV010000271.1:0-4272 GCA_964430685.1 uncultured Gammaproteobacteria bacterium | reverse complement strand
TTGCACAAAAAGCAATTGCCGCAGGCATAAAAGGAATACAAGTCGATGGCAACGATATTATCGCTGTTGCCCATGCAACTGAACTTGCACTCATACAAGCACGCACAGGGAAAGGCCCCACTTTAATTGAAGCAGTCAGTTATCGTTTAGGTGATCACACCACCGCAGATGATGCCAGACGTTATCGCTCTGAAAATGAATTGGCCGAAGCTAAATCTAAAGAACCTTTATTGCGTTTTACTAAATATTTACTAAGCAACAATGTGCTTACTGATTCATCCATTTCCCAAATTCAACAAGACTGCAGTCAAGCTGTCGAAAGCGCCGTGCAAAATTATATTAATACACCGCCTCAAGCGCCTGAATCCATGTTTACACATATGTATGCACAATGGCCTAAAGTTTTGGATTATCAACGCGCTGATCTTTTGGAGAATATAGGCAATGGCTGAAATTACTTTGGTCGAAGCAGTTACGCTCGCGTTAGCGCATGAACTTGCAAATGATGAAAATGTTGTATTGTTCGGTGAAGATGTAGGCGTTAATGGCGGCGTTTTTCGTGCCACACAAGGTTTGCAGGAACGCTTTGGTTCTCATCGTGTACGCGACACACCACTGGCTGAATCAATGCTGGCTGGAATCGCAGTGGGCATGGGCGCCATGGGATTAAAACCTGTGGTCGAATTTCAATTTTCTGGATTTAGTTACCCAGCATTAGATCAAATCATTGATCATGTTAGCCGTATGCGTAACCGCACTCGCGGCCGTTTAACTTGTCCGATGGTTGCACGTGCACCTTATGGTGGTGGTATTCACGCACCAGAACATCATTCAGAAAGTATGGAAGCAATTTATGCGCATATTCCTGGCATTCGCATGGTGATACCCTCTTCACCTGCACGCGCTTATGGTTTATTACTTGCCGCGATTCGTAACCCAGATCCGGTGATCTTTTTCGAACCCAAACGTATTTACCGTCTGCTCAAACAAGAAGTGCCTGATGATGGTCAAGCTTTACCACTGGATCAATGTTTTATTTTACGCGAAGGCACGGATGTAACATTAATCAGTTGGGGTGCAAGCTTACACGAAACGTTGCAAGCATCCGATCAACTGCTCACCCAAGGCATACATTGTGAAGTAATCGATGTGGCTACGCTTAAACCAATCGATAGTGAAACTATTTTAAATTCAGTTGCCAAAACGGGACGCTGTGTCATCGTACATGAAGCTGCCCGCAGTGGTGGCGTTGGTGCAGAAATCGCCGCCATCATTGCTGAAAATGGATTGATGTCATTAATTGCACCTGTCGTGCGTGTTACCGGTTACGATACGGTTATGCCTTATCTACAACTGGAAAAATATTACTTACCAAGTGTGGAACGAATTATGAAAGGTGTGCGTAAAGTAATGGAGTACACATGACCATATTTTATTTACCCGATTTAGGTGAAGGCTTAGCTGAAGCAGAAATACGTGAATGGTATGTTGCCGTTAATGATGAAATTAAAACCGATGAATTATTAGTGGCTGTTGAAACTGCTAAAGCAGTCGTTGATATCCCATCACCTTTCAGCGGCACCATTAAAACATTATTTGCTAAAGCAGGCGATATCATCCCAACCGGCGCTCCACTTGTAGAATTTAATGCCGTTAGTCAGTTAGAAAAAGCAACAGCTGAAAGTAGTACGACGGTTGCCGGCAAACTTGAAATTGGACATACCGTTTTACGTGAATCAGCAACAGGCATACAAACCCAGCAAGCTGCAACTTCTGCTAAAGCACCACCGGCAGTACGCTCGTTAGCAAAACATTATGACATTGATTTAAATCACATCCACGGCACTGGACCTAATGGCAGCATCACTTTGGCTGATGTGGAGAATGCCAAACAAAATAAAGCACCGAAACAAGAAGCCATTCCTGCAAATGCTGAAAAAATACATGGTGTACGTCGGGCAATGGCAACGACAATGACGCAAGCACACCATGAAGTTGCAGATGTAACCATTATCGATGATGCGAATATTCACACTTGGAATGAACACACCGACTGTACGGCTCGTGTCATTCGTGCCATGGTAAAAGCCACACAGATTGTACCCATGCTCAACATATGGTTTGATGGCAAACAATTAACTTACACCGTTCATGATGCTGTACATATAGGACTTGCTATCGATTCTCCCGAAGGATTGTTTATGCCCATTATTCGCGATGCGCAGCAACTTAATTTGCAACAACTGCGTAGCGAAATTGATGCGGTTAAAATGGGAGTTAAAAATAGGTCTTTAACTCCAGAGCAATTAAACGGCGCAACCATTTGCTTATCAAATTTTGGCAGCATAGCAGGTCGTTATGCTAACCCTATTGTGGTACCCCCAACTGTTGCCATACTCGGGGTTGGCAAACGTTATCCCGTTGTACTACCTACGCAACAAGGCTTTGTGGCTCAGCAAATGTTACCTTTATCGTTAACTGTAGACCATCGTGCCGTAACTGGCGGTGAAGCCGCACGTTTTTTACATGAAGTTATTGTCGATTTAGTAAAAGAAGAATAATATTTCTGCTTATTTTTGGGGTGAGCGTGTTGGATTTTGTTCCGCGCTAGATAATATTCGTAGCCTATCTTGAATTTGAGTCATACTGAATTCATGTACTTTAATAAAATCAGCTTTAAGCGTTTTCTGAATATCGATTACAAGCTGTGTTATTATTGCTGCATCGGCTTTATAGTTTGGACGCGTTAAAAAATTTGCTTGGTTTATAAATTGTAAACAGTTTTGTAAAATATTGCGAATGACGCCGTTAATAGCAATATCTAATTTTGATTTAACAATTGCTGGGAGTTGAGGCAAATCTACGGGTTGATAAAATCCTTCTACAAACATTGCTAATAAAGCCGAAGATTCCATTAAAAAACGAACGCTGTTAACAATAGGTGATCTATTTTGTAAAAATAAGTCAGCCTCTGCAACGCGACTATGTTCTTCCCATAATTGGATAATAGCAAAAGCAGCATTAATTTTATCTAGGCGATGATCTTTACCTTTATCAGTGCTCACTTTAGCGTACTCAATTGCTTGCATAGCCATCCCTAGGTCACCATAAATAAGTTGAACCTTAATTAGCGAGACGCGGCAGTTACGTCTTTTATAAATATCTTGACACTGCCCTAATGCGTCCTTTGTTGCCTTATGATATTCTTCTGTCTTCTTTAGTCGATAATAGTGACAATTGAGCATTGCTAATTCATAATACATTTGTGCAATTTGTTCTTCTACCGCACACCAAATCGCCTGACTAGCAATGACGCGATCTGGAAAAAGTTTTGTCTCTTTTCTATATAAAAGAATGGCTTTTAATGAGGCATCTGCATAATTCCACCAATCGATAAGCCCATCAGCCATATATCCGGTAGAACTAATTTTTACTAATTCTAATTGCAGGGTCATGACATTTTTATAATTTTCGATGTCATTTATATCAAAAAAAGTTCCGGCTGTGAAAAATAATAACGTATCGATAGTTTGGTGAACATTTATGTCATGTGTGACACGATAACAATCAAACAATAAAGGTAATTTATTGCGTAACATTAGCGCAGCTTTCGCTCGCATGGCATTATGATTTAACGCTCTTGCTAAAACGTCAAATTGATAGAACAGCGCATGAAGACTATTATAATATTCCATATCTTTCATATCGATTAATCGCTGCAATAATTTCTCACTAAAACTAAAATAAGTGTCAACCAGTTCGAAAGTATGGCTGCGATCAGCGGCTGCTTTAGCTGCTTCACAACGACTGACTATGAATTCAGCGTACTGTAATACCTGACACATTCGATTAGACAATGTTCTACCTTTTGTTGCATAACGCGCGCCAACAAGCTGCTGCTCAAAAACAGATAAATATATATTTGCGAGTTCTACATAAGCCTTTGCAACTTGAAAACACCCTGCTATATAGTTAATCTGCTGATAAATATTATCAGCTGCAGATAAAAGTTTGTGGATTGTTCCTTCAACTTGGATTAAGTGTTGCTGAAATATTTCATCAACTTCGGCACTAGGATTTGACTGGACTGTATTGAAAAATAAACGTGCGAACGCCAGATAACAATCGCCAACTCGGATGCGGCACAACCGCATGTTTAATTTTGTGTATCGTGCATCAGCTTCGGTTAATTCTGCATCAACTTCATAAATTTCTTGCATTGTAATTTTAGAAAATGTCGCTAGCTTGCTTTGTACTCCCGTTAAAAGCCTT
>CAYSGV010000270.1:0-4290 GCA_964430685.1 uncultured Gammaproteobacteria bacterium | reverse complement strand
ACTGACATAGTAATCTTCCTGTTTGTGGCAGTATTGGTATCTGCCCTCTTTAACCGTTTTCGCTTACCAAGCATCGTTGGTTATTTATGTACCGGTTTAGTGCTGGGCCCATTCGGTTTAAACTTACTGCATCAAAGTCTAGCCACAGAAACCTTTGCGGAATTTGGTATCGTCTTTTTGCTCTTCACTGTTGGCCTTGAATTTTCATTACCACGACTGATGGCGATGAAAAAAACCGTTGTCGTTGGCGGAGGTTTACAAGTTTTATTAACCTCGTTAATCACTGCAGCCATTGCTCATTTTATCGGCTTAAGTATTGTGCAAGCCATTATCATTGGTTTTGTTGTCGCCATGTCTTCTACGGCAATTGTACTGAAACAATTAACTGAACAATTAGAACTGAATTCCAAGCACGGTCGCACTGCAATCGCCATTTTACTATTTCAAGATATGGCAGCCATACCCATTTTAATATTAATTCCTATGCTTGCTGGTGTGAGCACAGATAATATAACTGAAACATTGTTTGATGGTTTTATGAAAGGCGGCATTATCGTTTTACTGATTATTATTGTTGGTCGTGGCGTATTACGGCCACTTTTTCACAAAATAGCAAAGCTTCATTCTACTGAGTTATTCATGCTCAGTATTTTACTGATTACCATCGGCAGTGCCTGGCTAACGCATCAATTTCACTTATCGCTTGTTCTGGGTGCATTTCTTGCGGGAATGATGCTTGGTGAAACAGAATATCGTCATCAAATTGAAGCAGATATCCGTCCATTTCGCGATATTACTTTGGCTCTATTCTTTATTGTGATTGGCATGTTGCTCGATATTAGTCTGTTAATCAATTACTATCCTTGGATTATTTTACTCACTATTGGGTTAATCTTTTTTAAAGGCTTAGTGGTTAGTTTTCTCTCCCGAATATTTATCACGGATATGGCACATGCAACACGCACAGGTATTATACTGGCACAAGGCAGTGAATTTAGTTTTGCCATCCTTAATTTAGCTTTAACTTCACAATTATTATCTCCCATTAATGGACAAATTGTTTTAGCTTCATTGGTACTCAGTATGTTGTTTGCACCATCGCTCATTCGCTATAATCGTACCATTGCCTATTTTTTATTACCGAAAAGCTTTCGCCAAAGTATATCGCAAGATTTGCGTAAAGTGCGCGCACGCGCCAAAGGTTTAAAAAACCATATTATCATTTGCGGTTATGGACGTGTTGGTCAAAATATTGCGCGACTGCTCGAAACCGAACGATTACAATATATCGGCATCGATCTCGATCCCGTATTGGTTCAAAACGCATTAATGGCTGGCGACAATGTCACCTATGGCGATGTCACGCATCACGGTATTTTAGAAGCTGCAAAAACCAATAAAGCCAGCGCAATGGTCATTAGTTTTACAGATGTATCAGCCGCTGCAAAAGTATTAGAACAAGCACGTCATCTCGCACCACAATTATCCATTATCGTGCGCGCCTATGATGAAGCAGATTATATTCAGTTACATCAAGCAGGTGCTGTTGAAGTGATTCCAGAAACATTAGAAACCAGTTTAATTTTATCCGCCCATTTATTAGCATTAATGAAAATCCCTGCCGCACGTATTTTACGACGAATGCGCGAAATCAGGGCAAATCGTTACCAATTATTACGTGAAATTTATTCTGGAGAACTTTTATTTCCGGAGCAAATTTCCAAAGAATTTCGCGAACAACTGTACCCTATTACTTTACCTGAGCATGCATTTGCAGTTGGTGCACAGCTGCAGCAGATTCCATTTAACGATATGCAAGTTAGAGTACATGGTATACGTCGTGCGGATGGCACAAATTGTGAATTGAATCCAAAGCTTATATTACAAGCTGGTGATGTCATCATCCTCTATGGCAGCTTAAGCAATTTAGAACGCGCGGAAGAATATCTATTGCAGGGATAAACGCTAAGATTAACGATAACATAAACGTTGACCTATCCTATAAAACATTATAGCCTTACCTAGTATCTAATTGTATACCTAGGAATATACAAACAATCACACCAAGGATGTACCATGGATAAATTTACTGAAACGCATGCTATCACATCGACAACAGCTGCTGCTGCGCCACCTTCACTTTTTTCGGCAAAACCAGCTGCGAGCGCGCCCACACAAACCCATAATGAAAAAAATATACTCACAATCATTGAATTAATTGCGCGGTGTCGACAAGCGCAATTGGCGAAACGATATGATGAGATGTTTGAATTGTTATTTCAGATTTCATGGCGTGCAGCGGAAATTGACTGGAGTTATAAATATCTTTATCGTCATTTTGTACCCGAAGAAGATTGGCTGTTAATAGAGTTCATGGCCGTTTGTTTGCAACTTCCGGATGCGGTTTCACAAATTCAATTAAATGATGAAGTCTTCATTCTTGACCTCGAGAATTTTGCTAAGGCTTTGAGTAAATTTAAACCAGAAAATGCCAGTACGAGTACAACAAACATTGCCAAAAGTTGCTTGCCGAAAGCGCAGCAGCTGATCGTAAAAACGCAAGATACATATTATTTAACCGCTGCCACAAAAAAACTTGGTGAATTTCTTGCCACAACGCCGGAAAATAATCGCTATTATGTTAAAGGATTATTTCGATTGATTGAAATCATCGGTGAATATAATAAAAAACTATCGGAATCCACCAGCAAACAATTGCCACTGCTTTGGCAAGAATGCATCGATTTTCGTGACAAACTCGAACATATCCGCAATTTACCAAGACGTGAAAGACAAATTGTTGCTGCCAATACGTTAGTAATGGCGGTTCATGCCGAACTAAAAGAATTACACACTGCGTTATTGCAACGACAAATGGGCACCCAACCGCAAGCAAAGTCTGTAGCAGCGCCTGTAAGTACCAAGGCTCCTGCTTTCACAACGATTAAAAATATGGTTCTTGATAAAAAATGTCTCAGCACGGCAGAAAAGTTACGACTGATCCTATTATTTTTACAACCAGTGCAAAAACAATTTTTAGCTGATTTATTGAATGATAAAGTATCAGTTACTGAAGAAGCAGTGCTCAAACATCTGTTGAGACATTTCGGTATTGAAACTGAATATGGTCAATTGAATATTGCACCAATCAAAGATATGGCACAATTCAATCATGATCTTTATCAACTACTTCATAGCTATATAAGGCAAAAATGTAAACCAGGAATCGATGCAATTAAGCCAGAAACCTTACAATCATTAACACCTGAGCAATGTATCGAAAGATTGCAGCGTCATTTTAACCAGCAATCCATGCGCAGCACACCTGAAACGAGCATTTTTAAAGAAGCATGTTCAGCCTACAAGCAAATTGGTGGTTACATTAGAAGCAATCAATTTGCTAAAGCTCAATCCGTTGCCCAAGAAAAACTTAGTATTGCATCTACAGAATGGCAGACATTAATTGCTCATCAAATAGTTGATGTGACGGCGCAGCAAAAATCTGCACAACTGGCTATATCGAAAAAACTAAATGTTACTATTGACGAAGTTACAAGATATGTTGATAAATTACGTGGCTTAGCTGAGCGCCGTGCTGCGCTGCAGGCAAACTTGGCACGCGACAAATTTGAAGAAAAAGAGACTGCGCTGCAGGAGTTTTTATGGAGCAATGCAGAGCTGTTCTTACGTTTAACGGGTGAACAACAAAAAATTTATCACTGTTTTAATCACGAGATGATACTTCAGGATAGTGGCGAATTTACTAGCCTCATCGGTACATTTGCTTTACGCATAGAGCAAGTAAACGATCAACTGGGCTATTTTGATCCTGAAAAAAAATTACCCCAAAATATATTGCGTAAATTAAAATATCAACCTAAAGATGAACCGATTGTAGCGGCTACTGGAGATGAAAAAGCAATTGCAGCAATTGATGACATTATCCACGATATTAACGAATTGGCCGAACTGATCAAAACAGTTGTGAATGGCAAGCTCGATGCAGGTCAAATAGAACGGATACTTTCTGCCCATTCATATTATTATTTTGCCGTCCAAAAATTATTCGAAGGCATCGGCGGCGATAATTTAATTGCATTAGAGCGCAATCCTCGTTTTAAAGTACACGCGTTTCACAATATTTCTGCTCGACAATTACAATTGTTAAAACTAATGCGCAATACCATTGCACATCGACCAGAATTATTGCAACCTCAGATGGTTGCTTGGTTTTTTGAGCGCTGGTTATCTCTAGCGCCACAAGAATTAGTCAGACGACGAGAACAAATG
>CAYSGV010000269.1:0-4331 GCA_964430685.1 uncultured Gammaproteobacteria bacterium | reverse complement strand
TTGTCGAATTTCTTGCAAGAGAAGTTTGTCATGCAGTATACGTTCTTCATGTGCATTATAAATTTTGCGAATAAATCCCCAAAATGTTTTTTCTATCGATAATGACCATTCAGCAAAATGGTTTTTCATAATACAACCAAATTATTTATAAATTATCTTAATATCTCACGAGTAATTAGATATCTCGATTTTTAAAAAGTTCCATGTTAAATTGACCTGTTGCAGGAACTTTCTGCTTTTTGGCTAGTCTATTGATTTAGGGGAGCTAAATATTCATTTAACGATAGGAAGAAAAAACAATGAAAACTGTAATGATTAGCCTATTCGCTGTGCTATTTTGGCCTGTTATGGCTTTAGCGGGTATACAAGAATCTAAGATTGGTTGTGGCTACTATATACCCTGTGGGCCTAATCGTTGCCATGATAATACCCAAACGTTTGATATACACACCATGATGTACACAAACCCTGACAGTTATGATATTGCAACCTGTGCGTGTCGTTATCCTTATCAGAATAAATATTGGTTCCATACTGGCGGCGTTAATTTAGCAGGCTGGTCAGAGTGTGCCATTATTATCAATCGCGTCGCTGCACCTGATATCGAGAATTATTAAACGGTCTAACGAAACACTGGGTTGTGTCAACGAACACAACCCAACATTCATTGCGATATTTAGGCTATGCCGCCAGTCATATCAACACTACCTGGTTTGTAATTTGTCTTTACTTCAATGGCTGAGCCTATTTCTTCATTAAATGCTGCGATAAAGTGATCTTTTATAGCTTGTCGCAGTGGCTCTCTTTTGAAGAGCACGGCGTTACTGCCTTGCCAGCCTGCCAATCCACCCAATATGATACCTGCAATAGCGCCACCAACAGCTACTGCTGGCCCCGCTAAACTTCCAGCCAAAGCAAGACTGATAGCGCCAGCAATTGCACCTAACACAATAGCAACAGCCAATTTCACTTTTTCACTAACGCTAAGCTTAAACACTTTATTTTCATATTCTTTAACGAGTCCCCACATTGCCTTTGTCGTTTCCGCTGATGAATCAGTTTGGTTTTTGAAATTAGCTACGTCACCGATAAGCTTTATAGTGTCTGCCAATAATTCCTGTAGCTTATCTTGATTCGCAACAAAATATTTACGGCCTGCAGGGGTAATATTATTAAGACGAACATCACCTTGTTGAATTAGGTTAGGACCAAATACATTGGCCATTGCATTTTGGAAATTTTGAACAGCGTTTTCTGAAATGCCATTCTCGATACTATCTTGCATATGTGCAATTGCATTCAAGTAACGTGAAATTTGTTGATTTATTTCATCATCATCTTGAGCCAGACCTGCACGTTCTTCGGCATCAGACCTAGAAGACCGTAAAGGCGAAAGAGATACATCACCAAAATCATCATCACCTGATAATGGACGTTTTTTGTTTGCCATATTCATATCCTCATTATGTATTTAATAAACATTATAATTACCCAGCTTAAAAGATGCTCTGGTAGACACTCTGCCATCATACATCTTTGCTTCAAGTTATGAGTAACTTCTCTAGCATCCTACTTGGTCAAACTTAAGGAAATCTTAAATTTGAGTAATCCTGTAATAAAATTCGAGAGCATTTGTATGTGTGTCACACTTAAAGAATTATCTTTTGACACTGTTTTATAAACACTCTCTAAAAATCTTGGTTTTTGGTTCCTCACTCTACAGTACACACCATCATTATTTACCACCTCCAGTTGGGGTTAAAAAAGAGCGTATCGCTCTTTGCCCATCTGGACCATTATCTTTATCTTTTTTCTCACTGCGATCATCTCTAAATGGATTTACCGTTTCCTCATCCTCACGCTCATAGGTTAATGGATCAGCTGTTCTAGCTTTCTTCTCTTTATCATCAGCCATGTTTGCACTCGCAACCGCTGCTGGTTTTGCTCTAGCTAAACCGCTAGCAAATGTACCTGGAACTGGAAGCTGTCGTGGCGCTGCTGGTACTGCTGGTGCTGCGACGCGTGGTGCTAGTGTAGGTGGTAGCACATCTTGAAGTGATCGAAACATACTTGATAGTGAACCAGCGACTGAAGAGGCCATTGTAGCCTCTTGCTTTTTCTGCAATTCTTTAGGTGGATCTTTCCATTGAGCTAAATCACGAAATAATCCGCTCAGTGTTTCAATTTGTTCGTCATCAAAATTGAATTGATAGCGACAATCGGTGACGAGACTTAAGTAATCCCATAATTGCCACTCGCCTTGGACCTTTGGGCTGCCAGAGGTCAAATTAAAATGAATAACCCATAAGATATTTAATTCTGACGCTGTAGCTTTTTCGAATTGTTGCTTATTTGATCGATACCGTTCCTTTAAGTCAAGTATGTATTTTTTAGCCGCTTCAACAACCTGCTTATAATTTTTGGCATTCGGTAAACCAAAATTGGCACTCTTAATTTTATAAATCTGATCCAAATACGTCATACAATTTGGTCTTTTTTGAACAAATCCTGCATTTAAATGAGTATAAATATCTTGAATATTTCTGAATTCGCCACCTAATGCCAAATATTGCACGCAGCCAACCAAAGCATTCTCATAATCATGAAACAGATATAAGTTGAGTTGTGCTTGCAATTGAATATGTGTGGAATCATTCGCTTCAATCGTTTCGAGCTGCATTTTAAGTTTAGTTAAGGTTTCTACTGTCACAGCCATTTTTTCTGCTGCAAGCGTAAAAGGAAATTCTCCTGTTAAATGATACACACGCATGATGGCTGCATGTTTTGTAGCAAAACGCCCGAGCACTAATTTAAGATCTGCCAATGCATTAGGATTGTTCTTCTGTTGCCATAGACGCACTAACAATATGAGATCTTCACAAAACACATTGATATCAATGGGCAATATATCTCTCGAAATAATACCTGCGTGCATTTCTTGTATTAAATATTTGGCATATGCTCTAAATTTATCTTGTTGTTCCCAAGACTCAACCTTTAAGTTTGCACTGAGCATTTTTGCTTGCCATTCTGGCCGTTGCAACAATTTGCATAAATAATTTTCAAAATCATATGCATCATGAACAGCCATATAAACGAAAGCAGTGATAGCCTTTTTATAAAATACTTTTGCGTCATTTTCGCTTACCGCTTCAACTGCACAACGAACATAAAGTCCGCTTAAATTGTGACGAGCTGTTTTTTGTGCAGCGGATAATTTTTCAGTATTTCGTGCAGCCGATCCTACAGCTGGAGCATTTTCTGCAACGGACGATTCACACAAGGAAAGCACAGTTTCATAAAATGCGATTAATGTGGCGCGCTGCACATCAGTTGCTGCACTGTTATAATAGCAAGCACATAACCATTCAGTCTGTTTGTATGATTCCAAAACTTGTTGCATGGCTTCAACAACTACACCTTTAAAGTGTTCTTCTTTAAGTTTAGTAAAAATTAATACTAAGGTTGGTAAATAATGGTTCAGTAAGTAATCATTCAATGATCGACCCTGAGCATCTTTTTTCGTATCCCGATACATTATATTATTTTCAATAACTTGCATAATTGTTTCTAACAATAATAATCCTGCTTGGGGCATGCCCTGATTGACTAATTCAAGGCAATCCTGCATTAATAACTTGATATGTTCAGTATTTGCTGCATTAAATTCCTTTAGCATGGTGCGCAAGGTGGAATCCTCATTAAATCGAAACTGAAATTTATTTTTATATTCTTCATTACCAAAACAGATGTAAAAGAAGCAAAAACTTTCCGCTAATTGCGCAAATGTTCTTGTGGTATTATGCATATTAAAATAAAGGAACCATTTTAGTACGCCAAGTTTATAGGCAATTTCAAGACTATCTTCTACAGGTTGCCTTGGATCATTGAGTTCCACAATTAATTGCTTATATAACAATTCTAAAGCTTCATATTGAGCCGGAACAAAATTGTCGCGTGCTTCATGAGTGGGTGGCAATAATATATATGAATATTCAATCAGGGTTCTTTTAACCAATCGCAAGCGGGAATTAGCGTCTACCGCCAATGACACGCGTGGCGGGACTGTGGAACCTGGCACAACAGTATGAGCAGAAGCTGGCGTTGAGGTTAACATCGTTGGTTGCGCTGAGGCTGGTGCTAATGCCAGCACTGAAGGTTGCGTCAAAGCCGGTACAGATGTCAGCATGGCAGGTGAAGCAAAAACTGGTGCAGCTACAGCAGCTTCTGCTTTAAACTGATGTGCAAAATAGGTGCTTAGCAATGTTTGACTAATCAATTTAAATTCACTGATCGTTAGTGCTGATTGATAAGAGAAACTATTATATGAC
>CAYSGV010000268.1:0-4333 GCA_964430685.1 uncultured Gammaproteobacteria bacterium | reverse complement strand
TTCCGCCCAGTATCTCAGAAAGCGCGGCATTATATTTTAATCAATTATTTGCCGGTCATGATTTTTTTATAAATGCAACAGAACCGACATTTTTTGATAATGATGCTCAATACCAAGTTGAAATTGTTCATGTTGGATTTTCGTTAGGAGGTTACCTCGCTGGTTATTGCGCAGGTCGTAGCCAGTTTAAACGTGTGTATGCACTGTCAATCGATGCTCCTGGTTTAACTGATTGTAAAATATTGTTTTCTGAACCAGATAGAGTAAATCATATTGTTAATTATATGACTAGGCCGAATATGGTGAATACTTGCAAGGAGCACGTTGGCGAAATGAGACAACTAAAAGCATTTATACAAGAAGAAAATGACGTTGATACAAAAGTTAACATTAAAATAAATTTTCATAAATCAACAACCATTGAAATGATGTTTGCATTATTTCCCGAGTTTATTCGAGCGCTAAATGACACTTTAGATAGTCATAACCTAGAGAACATCATTGCCAATGATTTATTGAGCTACAAAGTTGTAGTGCGATGGCCGACCGCTATAAATAAGATAACTTATCAACATTGTCCAGATCTACAGGATGATACATTAACAAACATAATACATTCATTGTTTGGGGTGGCATTTTGGAATTTTAGTAGTTTTTTAATTGGTCGAGGAATTAGTGGCTTAAAACATAAACGTGACAACGTTATAAGTTATCAGTCAAATAAACGCGCAGCTGAAGACAGTAGCGCGGCTGAGGGCAAGCGGCCAGAAAAAATAACAATAGTTAAAAATATATTTCAATTCTTTAATGTTGTGGAAGAACAAGATTCAGAGGAATGTTCAGCTGAAATTGTTGTTGTATCTGACGATGACAAAGACGATGTAATAAAAAGCTTATAAGAAGAAAATTATTGGCTTTAATAAATTAACTATATAACTCATAACAACAAGGAATAAATATTATGCAACACGAAAATGAAATGTCTTTAACATATGTTAAGTTGAAGACGCAATTTGATGAAACTATATTGCTGGATAAAGTAAATTTGGAAAAAATAAAAGAAATTTTACATGAACTTTCATCTGATTTGAAAGATTTAAACAAATGTTTAACTGAAAATATACATGATAGAGAATATACTGCTACACACTATGCCGTACTGAAAGGTGATATACAACTCTTGGAATTATTATTAGATTTTGATGCACCGGTAGATATTGAAAGAAATATTGATGGAATAGGAATGGTAAACTCAATTGCACTTGCAAATATACTCTTAGAGAAAGCACCTTTAAAATACCGGGATAATTATATTAATATTGATTCACTTATTAATTATCGATATAAGTGGAAGAAAAATAATACTGCCGAATCATACCTATCATTAAGTCGGATGCTACGGCTATTTGAAAAGATGTTAGATGGACGCCAAATCAGATCACCCGCCGTTATACTCTTTGGCGGTAGTCAAGCAGGTAAAAGTTCTTTATTTAATTACCTTTTGGGTACAAATTATGAATATTCTCCAATTAAGGAATCACTCGTACCTATGCCGGATAGTAAAAATGAATGCGTGCCAGTAGGAAATGGGTATGGATCAAAGACGATTTATCCAACCGTTTGCCCTATTTTTATGCAACATGATATTCCAGAATTTGAAATTGCTGACATGCCAGGTAGCGGTGAAACAAGAGGTGGAGAAACAGAGGTATGTGTGGCGGCAAGTAAAAAATTACTGTTGCATACTCTAGTAACTAAGCAAATTAAAGGCATCGTTTTTGTTTGTAATCATACTATTTTACGAGGACAATCTGTTATTTTATATCGGGTTCTGGCAGAAAAAGTGGCAAGAATGCTAAAGCCAAAAAATATTCAAACAAATTTATTTTTTGTGGTAACAGGCTTTCTTAAGGGCATTGATGATAAAGCAATAGTTAATATTCACAACAATCTAAATAATATCAAGGCCAATATAGTAAAATGTTTGGAAAACCCTAAGTTATCTCCAAAGGACAAGGATGAATTTTTAAATATTCTTTGGACTACAGAAGTGATTTTAAGTAATCCGCAACATATTATACCTATTAACATAACTGATAAAGGGATATCTAGACAAAGTATTTTAGCTAAATTTAATTTGCCTTGTTCAACTAGCTCAGATGAGATTAATTTTGACGATGTAGATGATAAAGAAGCTCTAATTAGTATGCATGATCTCATGGTAGCTATGGTAATGGAATATTATGAAAGACGAAAAAGTAAATTCAAAGCAGAAAATGAGCTGAGAGAGAGTACAGAAACTATAGTTAAGAATATTGAAGGTTTAAGAAACTTAAAAAATGATTTCGAAATCCTTATTGCCAAAACAGTTGAAGAACGTGCGCTGGAGATGGCAAAGTTAGAGGGACTAATCACGTATCTAGAAGCTGATATTAAGAGCTTAGAAACACAAATTCAGTGTAATGACGAGGAGATAAAGATTAAAGAAAAAAGTACAAACCTATATGAGATTATTACAGTGTCGTATAATGTTCCTCAAGGATTAGCCGATGGTAGGTTATTGCCTCTAAACACATTGCCTGTTAATCGCTCAAGTTATTGGTCGCTAATACCTCGTTTAACATCATTTGCTCCCCCTGCTTTCTGGGGCAGATCTGCAGTAGATGAGCAAGACGAAAAAAATGAGGCTGATACCGTTAATTTGAAAGAAATTGTGAATGATCATGGTGTAGGATTCGTAGGCGCCTATCGAATTCAACAGATAATTAAAACTGATCATCGTTTACCTAAAGTTGTGGGAACTTATAAGTGTGAGCCAAAACAGCAAATAGCTTCATTCGAATTTACAAATATAAAGGGATGTTCAACCTTATTGTTAGGGAAATATTTGCCGGGGAACGAGTTTGATGGTGATAAATTTATTGAATTTGAGGAGGTTTTGCCTGTAGATAAGATTGCTAGAGGTCAATGTCATGTGACGGTATTTGATAAGATAAAAGATTGTCCAGAATACCAAAAAATGGCATCTAATGGTATGCTGCAATTTTATTTTGTTGGTATGGATTCAGATGGACAAGGTTTTGAATTTAGTTTAAAAATTAATGGTTATGAATGTGAAAAAAAGGCGATAATTGACAGAGTTCAACTGTTAAAGACTAAAAATACAGAATTAAGCATACAAATAGACGCAGCGAAAATTGTGCTTAAGCGAATGCAAGGACAATTAAATATTCTAAAAAACCATGCCAATGAAACTAAGGAATTAATGGGTAAAATTGAAACCGCAAAGTTACAATACAATGCAATCGCTTCACACGCAGATAAGTTGTGTTTAAGCATTCAAGAAAACAAGCGAATATTGACACTTAATGAAGCTTATTTTAAAAGATTGCAGAAATTAGTATTAGCAAATGTGTGTCAACACAATCATGTAGTTTTAGATGAATTTGCCAAAGAAAAAATAAGTCAACCAATAGATACTGATGAAAATATAATTACTTTATATCATAATGCTAAATCATCTTACCATCTATTAATGTTACCTTCTTCACCAGTGAACAGTAAAGAAGAAATAACAGTAATGCATAAAAAGCGAGATCTTGAAGTAACCCCTGAATTAAGCCGAAAAAGCAAACGGTTAGCTAGTAAAAAACAGCAGCAACATAGCCATGATAATACTGAAAGCTTAGAGCCAAATGATCACACCAGTAGAAATGGTCATGTGGATATTCCAGTTTTACCGGGTATAGCAAAAAGAATGCCCATGTTTCGTTCAAACGATTCTTATCAAGTCATTGAAATTGATCCTGCGCCAAAAAGAAGTAAAACGGGAGAAGACTCTCCCAGCGTATGAGGTGGATATTTGATTCGCGAAGCCAGTGTAATTGATTAATAAAATTAGTTTGACCAATATTATAGAAGAGTACAAGGCCACGCTGAAGCAAGTCGTTTTTGTTCTTCAACGTATTCTGTAATAGCGTTTTTGAGGTTCTCGAATGATATTTTGTCTTCCCGTATAACGGCTTCTGACATTTTATCGGCTATTGCTTGCACACAGCTTTCTCGGGAACGCTCATCACTATAACATTTTCGTAACAGTTCTATTTGTTGCTGATCTAGAGCTCTAGTTAAATAAAGTATAATTTCACCACCCATATTGGAGTCAATGTGAAGCCCCGTTTTGTTACTGATGGCAAATAATATATTACTGATCATAGATGTTAAAATTACATCTTGCTGTGTCATGCCGAATAATAATTGTCTGCGCCTGATACTTTCGCTCTCGGTCATGGGCGCAAAAAAAGCATGTGGGTTATCTGGTGAACTTGGTTTT
>CAYSGV010000267.1:0-4340 GCA_964430685.1 uncultured Gammaproteobacteria bacterium | reverse complement strand
TTTTGTTTTTGCCGTCGGATTGGCAATTTTTACTGTGTTTTTTTCAACTTTTTGATCTCGCATCTTAGCTAAATGTTCTTGTGCCATATTGAAAAATTGTGCACCCAGCGTTGATACCTCAGTCCATGCATTTTGTCGATAAGTTGCAGTGAGTCCTGGATATTCAGGAATTTCAGGGGCTTGCAGAGCACTGCCATAATAGTCAAAATATTGCTGTTTTCGATGTGTGCTATCATCATATGCCATTGGGTTCGCAGCAATGATTTGCACAGCTTCTTTTTTAGCAACATCTTTTTGCTTTTGTGCTTGCAGCTTCTGTTTTTCAAGTTCCGAATATTTATTTTGTAATTCTTCCAATTGCGCTTGTATAGCAGCTAATGGTTGCTTAATTTCGCTGATTTGCTGATCTACTTTATATTGTTGAGCGCTTATCTCAACAAGAGAACCAAATTCATTATTAAAATATTGACTGAGTTGTTGCCTTCGGGATTCATAAGCAATAGCATAAGTAATGGGGTACTTTCCTTGCCACTGTACGAGATAATCATACTCTTTTGCTTCTTTTGGGTATTTGCTATTAATATATGGCCAAAATTGATTGTTGTATAATTGATTCCAATTTTTTGCTAGCTCATCTGCACTATTTTGTATAGCCGCTTGTTTGCTAAGTAATTCCTCATGCTGCTTCTTAATTTCTAAAAGCTGTTGGTCAGCATTTGCAATAAATTGTTCTGCTACTTTTATTTCTTTTACTTTTTGCTCTAATCTAGATCTGGTGTTGCGTATGTTTTCCTTTTGTTTTTGTAGTTCAGATGATTTCAGTTGCAGTTGTTCTATTTCGGCTTGTATATCCGTTAAAGGTTTTTTCATTTCATTTATTTGCTGAGCTACTTCATTATTCTGTGCCTTTTCATCTGAATAAGTCATGTATGCTTCATTTAAAATTTGACTGAGTTGTTGTCTTCTTAATTCATGTCCTCCCGTGTACATCATAGGATTCATGTTTCGTAATGTCAGTAGGTTATTATATTCTTGTGCAGGGGTAGGGTATTTTTCAAAAACAAATTTCCAAAAACGCTGATCATACGATTGGTCCCAGTTTAGTTGTAGTGCACTTGCTTTCCTTGTAATATTTGCCTGCATATGATTTAATTCGACTTGCCGTTTTTGGATCTCTAAAATCTGTTGATTAATATTTGCGATATATAAATTACTACCAGTTAATTCTGTTTCAGTATGAAAACCGAGCTCATCTCGCTCACCTTCTTTTTTCACTCGTTCTTTCATTCTATTCCATACATTATTTATTACTTGATCAAATTTTTCATTAGTAAATTTTTGATGGGTTGCTTTCTGAGTATAAGGTAATGCCAAAACATCCATTGCGCCTAAAATAACTCTGGCAGCAGCAGCACTATCCATACCTACTTCCATATGATCGGTTACTGAATGTCTTAAAAAGCTAATAGGGCTGACGTGCCGATCTTGCTTTACCTTTAATCTTTCATTCGCTTTTGCAGTGGAGGGCAGATTTTTTTTATTTAATCTGATTTCTATGGTGCTTGAGTCAGAGCTATAATTTGGTTTAAAACCAAGTTCAGAGGGTGGTGTTTCACTCTCACTCGTTACAAAATCTTTAGCTTTTCTTACATTTGGCGACAAGACAGCAACCCTTTGAAGTTCACTATCTACTTTTTGTATCCTCTGATTATAAATTTCAAATTCTTTCATTGTGGCTTGAATAGATTCATCAACTTGTTTTGCTTGTTGTTTAAGTTCAGTGCTTTGTTGCTGTAAAGACAGCTTTTGCTCTTCATATTTTTTTTCTACTACTTGTTGTTTTTTTTGTATTTCTTCTATTTGCTGGAATCGTAGTTGATATTCTTCGAGACTTTGTGGTTTGGGCTTTGCTGAATCCGTTAAATCATTTAAATCAGCAGAAAGTTTCTTTCGTTCGCTACTGACGGCTTCTTCTAATTGTGATAATTGGGTTAATATGGTTTCTTGACGTTTAGCAATATCTTTCTCTTGTTCTCTTAAGCTAGATAATTTTCGCTGTATATTATCTCCTTGTATTGATAATGATTGTTCAGAGAGTGATAGCTGCGTTGGTATTGGTCTTACTGTCTTTTGCATTGAATGGGTAGATTGCATGCGAAGAGATGCTTGTCGCATAGGAGCTGTTTTTTTTGCTTGCTGGACCATTTTTTGCTTTGGTTGATCTTTTGTTGTTGCCTTTGTTGGTGCTGGTTCCGGCGCTTTTTGGTTATGTTCCTCTTCGAGCTTTTTTTTCTCTGCATAATAATTGTTATAGGTTTGAGTAAAATTTACTTCAACTTTATCTGTTTTACCTTCACGTAAGTTTTGTGCCAAGACTTGCAGTCTTTTCACCCGTTCAGTAATAAGATTTTTTACACCTTCTTCGTCTAATCCCATTCGATCATTTGCAAGGCCTGTGCCAAGCATGTGCTGACTATACTTCGCTGGAATAACAACAATGCGTCCATTATGCAGATGTTGCTCTAATTCATCGAAAGCAGCATTAATTGACATTTTCAGTAAATCGCTATTTTCTTTCGTTTTAGGCGGATTCATAGACTCAAAACAGGTTGGAACGCCGATAACATTGGATGGATAATAACTGATATTAAAATTATTCAATGGTAACATGGTCTCAGCTTGTCCACCGCCTGCTTGCATTATGGGTTGATATTGACCAGGAAACTGTAATTTTCGTTTTGATTGCTCGTAGAGATTACTCGGATCTTTTTCTAAAGATCTTAATTGACTGACATATTCGGTTCTAAATTTTTCACTTCTATCAAAGTTATCGCCAAAAACAAAAACAGTATTCGAAAACTGTGAAATGTAAGTTCTTTGCCCTTCAGGAATAATTATCGGTGCTTTGCCTAACTTCACCCTTTGTTTATTCATCTCATCGTAATTTTTTTGCTCATAAAATAACCAAGTACTTGGATTTCCATCTCCATATAGAATAACTTGTGGCCCTTTGCCTTCTTGTAAGATTTTTTTAAGTCCTTCCGGATTGCTAACTTGCTCAAGTGATTCATTCTGCTTTTGCGCCATATTAGCCCCCTTCAATTTTGCTTTATATTGCGTCTTAAAATTTAGACATACAAAATCAATGGGAGTTCACATAATTGCGCCAAGGACAAAATAATTATTTCTTCATTTAAACTTAATATTTTCAGAAATTGAATGCGGAAAAACCTAAAGCTTTTTTGCTATTAAATGCATAAAAAAAACGGGCTCATGGCCCGTTTTTTTGTTCAATGAATTGAACGTTTACCAAGGTGTGCAACCACCAGGTGGAATATAACAACCGACACCACCGCCGTTGACACATGCATTGAGTACCCGATTACGCGCACCAGCACGATAGGGTGCGGTAATGACCCAATGTCTGCCGCCGACACCATATGCATTACAAGTAAATGGTCCGCCGTTATTTTCAACAATAGTGGCACGTCCTGGATAAACAACGCAACCACTGGTGACCAGTATGGTCGTCGCAAGCGCTGCCACACTGACTAAGCTTATTAATTTCATATTTCCCCCAACTTTAAAGTTAATAAAGATTAATAGTTACGTACGCATGATTGTATGGTACAGGGTGTGATGCCATATGCGCGGCAAAGATGACGTGCATTCCAACGAGCAGCATCCATTGTTGGACCTGATCCAACCCAATGACCACCCCGTAATCCCATTACTGTACATGAAAATTGGCCGCCACCATCTGGACCGGGATATGCTGGGCCGCCGTAAGCCGGGGCATAACCAGTAACGCGACAACTGATATTACATACAGCAGCGCCCGAACTGCGGCACATTTGACGGACTCGGCGATAAGAATAATCTTGTGAATCTGAACGCCAAACCCAAGATTGTGTGCCATTGCCACGAACGGCTCGACATTCAAATTGTTGTGCGTAAACATCAGCCGTGTAGGATATGCTACCAATCGTTGCGAGTAGTAAAGTTGTTGCCAATAGTTTTTTCATTGCCATGCTCCTTATCAGTTAAATTCAATTCTTAAAATTAATAACAAGTTATCATAATAAAATTAATAAATAGTTTATGGTTTTGGCACCTGCGTGCATTGAATATTGCAATCTTTGGCATGAGAGTTTTGACACATCTTGGAAACTTTATTCCATGATTTGCTTCGAGAAGGCGATGTCCAAGTCCAATGTTCCGTTTGATTTCCGCGAATCGCTTCACATTTCCAGTACATTGGTGTTTGCGCAAAACAAGTGCTTGAAATGGTTAGCGCTGAAATTAATAATGCGATAGAGTGTATCCGTTTCATAGTCTTA
>CAYSGV010000266.1:0-4345 GCA_964430685.1 uncultured Gammaproteobacteria bacterium | reverse complement strand
ATACCAAACTATACCACGCTGATGTAATGCATCAATGTACTTATCATTTGATTGTAAAACCAGCGTATAGTCAGCGATGGCTTCTTGTAATTTACCAAGAGCTTGTTGCGTTCTACCATGATAATACTTGCAGATAAGGCAACGACATTTAGATAAGATAGCCTCATCAAGGTCTTTCAGAGCTAAATCATAACGATGTAAATGATAATGAGTAATGCCGCGTTGCATTAAAGCATCTGGATTGTTGGGACTTAGAAGAATTGCTTGATCGTAATCTTCAATAGCTTGTGCATATTGCTCTAAGGTTTTCTTGACATTACCTCGGTATAGAAAACCAGACGCAGATTTTGGATTAACCTTCAATGCTTGCGTAAAATCTTCGATAGCAGGTTGGTATTGTCGCTGTGCTTTTCTTGCTAATCCCCGTTTACAATAAATTTCAGCGGTTTTAATTCCCAGTTTAATGGCTTCGTCAAAATCGGAAGCAGCTTTTGAAAATTGTTCAAGCTCATGCCAACATAAACCTCGCTGATAATAAGCATCCGCATAACCTGGGTTAAGATGAGTCACTTCATCATAATCCATGATGGCTTGCTGATACTGCCCTAGAGCCTTTTTAGCTTTGGCACGACGAGAGAAACAATTGGCACACTTTGGTTTTGCCTTCTGGATACGGTCGTAATCTGTTATCGTCTCCTGATAATGTCCCAATTGTAGGTGAAGTAAAGCGCGTTCTTCATAAGCATCGATGTGATTTTCATCAGCTTGTATGGCAGCGGTATAATCTGCTATCGCCTTATCATAGTTCTTGAGGTCAACGTTAACTTTGCCGCGATAGTAATGAGCATTTGCATGCTTAGGATTTAATTCAATCGCCTTACTGAAATTGGCTAGCGCAGCATAACCATGTCCTAAACAATATCTTGATAAACCGCGATTATAGAATGCTTCAGCATGCGCAGCGTTTAATTGTATAGCTTTGTCATAGTCTTCTATTGCTTCTTGATATTGTTTTAAAGCGTGTCTGGCCAAACCTCGCCAGATAAAATAATCCGCTTTTTTATCGTTTAGCTTTATAGCTCGATCTAGTAATTTAACTGCTTCCTGGTAATTTCCTATACCATAAGCCAACTTTCCACGCTCAAACAGCTTGACATCGCCCATTATCTTATACCAGCATGTTATTTGGTCATGAATTTTTGCTTTTTTTATAAAAAATCGATTGCATTAAAGAAAAAATCTACAATATCATGGTTTAAGTTACATTTGTAGTTTATTTTTTGATTGATTTTGTATCTATGGGTTAAAATCTGATGGGATAATGTCATAGGTCATTCAATTGTAATATAAACTTTATTTTGACAGAGTTAGTACGGATGTTTTGATACGTCGTTAGAATATACTTCATATTGGCATTGATATTATTTAGGAGACATTTCCTTATGGGCGACTGTGGATGTTATCAGACGGCTACAACAATAACTGAACGTAAAGCTTTGGTGATTGCGCTTATGTTGAACGCATTGATGTTTGTCGTAGGACTCATTGCGGGAATACTAGCGCAGTCTACAAGTCTTATTGCCGATGCTCTAGACATGCTTGCGGATGCATTGGCGTATAGCTTAGGATTATTTGCATTGAATCGCAATATGCGCTTTAAAATTATTGCTGCCACATTTAGCGGTGGCCTGCTACTAATACTTGGAATTGGAGTATTGATGGAGGTAATCCAATGTGCTTGGTTGGGCAGTTTTCCTGTGAGTACCGTGATGATCACAGTTGCTTGCATCTCTTTGGCAGTAAATTTAACAGTATTATTACGTTTGCTGAATCGATTTCGTAACGGCGAAGTCCACCTTCATGCTACATGGATATTTACCCGCGCCGATGTGATTGTCAATCTTGGCGTTATTGTCTCGGGCATATTAGTGTTTTTAACTCATTCTCGTTACCCTGATTTAATCGTTGGGTTTGCAATTGGTCTGTATGTGATTAAGGAAGCTTTTGAAATCCTGAATAATGCTCGCAAAGCACAAAAAACTTAAACATTGTTAGCAACCTCTGTTCTTATCATTACGGCTCGCTTTATCCATGGACCAAATTATTCTTTGACGTTGCTACAAGTAAGCCTTGGTATGCCTAAAAATAAATATCAATTTCCGAATTTAAAATCTTACTACGATGCACCTCAGGGTTTTATTAGCATTAATCGAGATGGTCAAATAAATGCTACATATAAACCAAAAGATATTAATTCTCCTCCTAACAAAGATAAAAGGCTCTGGATAAATATATTAAATAATTATTTTGCTAACAATCCTGTACCTGATGATTTGCAATTTGATGGTGATAATTTCACAGAATGCTACGCACTTATGATACCATTAAAAACAATGATTGGCCTTATAACCTCTCCAAGATTAATACTTGTAATCAATAAATTAGATTATAAGAAATTAACAAGGATTCCGAAATTGGATTTTCTGAAAGAAAAGTTATCAAACAATACAACTTCAAAGTCATCCTCACATTAAATGTAGGCAAATAAACTTAATGTTGCTTAAAAATATTATAATAATATAAGAATTTTGTTCTCGAGCGAATGCTGTTTTGAAGAAAGAAATATTTCACTATATTCATAATTATATTTTTCTGCATTAACTAAAACAAAATTGAGATGCCAAACGTTACAGTGTTTTCATTGTTAGATTTTCTCATGTGAGAATTAATATCTTTTAATGCGCCAAAGTCCTGTTTGTGTTCGAATTCTGCAGATATAGCCAAGCCAGGCATTAAGCGATAGTAAGGCCTGAGGATATAACGCATTTCATTTAATCCGCTACCAATCTCATTTTTTGCGATGGTTTTTGTTGCTAAAATGCTACGTATACTTGTCCTTATGAAAAAATTATTTGCGATTTGGGTATCTCGTGACAATTCAGCATCCAATTTAGCACTGCCATTGTGATAATAAGTTCTAACATTAGTATCAATAAAGTAAGGCATTAATCCTTCTAAACCAATACCAGGTTGCCAATAAGAAGTTGTTGTGGGACGATAGAAGTAATTTAGTCCACCTTTAATCGCCCAAAATTGGCTAATTAAACGCCAATAAAAAATATCCATATCAGCGTTTTCCACTTTTCCTTTATTTACTTCTGCATCATTAGTGAATAACTCGAACTTATCATAAGCATTACCAAACAGGCCTTTAAAATTTAGTTTTTGGACGTTATGAAAAGGGTTTGCGCCAATGTCGAAAAAACTCGCAAGGTATAAACTAGATGGGTGTCCCATTGGATGACTAATGAGTGTGGAATCGATAGGTATTTGTGCATCTTCTCTTATGATGGGGCGATTCAAATAAGATTGTTTAGCAATTATTGTTTGCGGCTTAGCGGTACCTTTCACAAGATTAATTATCGTTGTGTACTGAAAAACGCGCGCCATACCTGCCATCATGTGATAAAGATGATGGCAATGAAAAAACCATTGACCACTCGCATCTGTATCAAAATCTGCAATTACTTGAGCACCTGGCGGCACATCAATGGTATGCAACAAGGGATCGTAAGGACCATGACCGTTGCGTAAGATAAACCAGTGCCCATGTATATGCATGGGATGATGCATCATCGAGTTGTTTGTAAAAATAATGCGATAGCGTTTATTAGGTTCGATTAAAATAGGTTTAGCCTTATATTCTGGCAAGCCATTAATAAACCAAGTATACCGTGCCATATAACCAAACAATTCCATTTTGATAACCCCATTTACTGGTTTATTAAAATCATTGGTTTTTATGGCTGCTGTCAAATTTTGATATTTTGTTCCTACCGTTATGGCTTCAGTGGTAGAACTTTTAAGAGATATCATGTCACCTATAATTGTTGGTTTGGTTGGCATGATCATAGCGCGGTTCATTGACATCCCAGGATTCATTTTCATGCTGGAATCCATTTTCATTGTATTTGACCTTGATTCATTGGTAGTATGATGAGCGGGGGTATTTTCCATTATTCCTTGTGACATTGTTCCGGGCATGCTGTGTTCATTTTCCATGCCTGATATCATATTTGCCATCATTTCTCTTGTAGTGGGCTCGGGTTCAGGAAATGGAATGACGTGTTTGTAATTGACAGTTTGTTGGGGTGAAGTAACTAATGCGCCAATCGCGGCACCAAGTTTGTCCTTCGACTCTGCATAAATGATGTAAGGTGCATCTTTTTGGATTTTCACTAAGACATCATAAGTTTCACCAGGTGCTATCATGAAATCATTAATTGTATAGGGGATATCATCATTACCTTGTACATGCACCATTTGCATGACCGTATCTGCTACT
>CAYSGV010000265.1:0-4353 GCA_964430685.1 uncultured Gammaproteobacteria bacterium | reverse complement strand
TATTTTTTCACCCGGGCGAACCAGAATAATGCTGTTTACGGGAACTTCTTCTACGATTTTTTCAATGGTTATATTCTGCTCCATCGAATAATCTGATATTGGAGAAGAAGCGTTTTCTATAGCATTACCATTTTCATAAAATTCTAATCTCTCAAAATGATTTCCATTAATAAATAAAATATCAATTCGTTCCTGGGCATCCGTAGGTATATAAATTGTATAGTCATATTCATTTCCTCGGTGCGGAATTAAAACGTTTCTATCGTTTAACCGCCACATACGGATTTCTTTGTGGTGAACATGCGCTAAGGCTTGCAGGACACAAGGATGTGCCCATCCTGCATCTATTTGCTTATCTCGAACATCAAAATACAAATACCAGTTTAATATGTTTGTATCTGTTGCATACCTTTCTATATTTTCTATGATTTCTTGGTGAGTGACATCTTTTGGGATGGCTTCATTTAATACAAGATATTCGTAAAATCTATCAATTAATAAACATTCACGAACAGCTGGCTTTAAAATATTTTTAACACTATCCAATGATTCAAGCAGTTGTTTAAGTGCATTCGCACGGGTGATTCCAAGAGATGTATAGCCGCACTCACCATCTTCTGCAACGTAATGTCGTATATACTTTTCATTAGCATGGGTTCTAACAATTCTTTTTTCAACCACCCTAGCTGTTGAGGGAGCAATTTCTACGAGTGCACGAATAGACTTACGCGCACGATTAAGATTCCAGGACTCTAAAAGTAAAGAGGCTGAGAAAAGACTGCTCGCCGTTGCTGCATCAAACCATTGATTAATTTCTGCTGCGCCAATAACCGCTATGGTCATTAGTAAATTCATGTCGGGACGTAATCGCCATATTGAGCGAAAAGCTTTTGGCAGTACAAAAAGAATACCAGAAAGTATCGCAATGGAATATAAAACAAGAACTTCTGTAGGATAGGTACGATTTTGTTTTCCATCGCTTTTAATGGCTGTAGAAGCACCATTTTCAATAGAGTCAACGATAAATCCCGTGACTAACATCAGCGCACTTAGAGCGGTCATGACAGATGGTCCATGCTGACGCCACAATGGTTCAGAAGGCCGCCGTTGCCGAACATTCGCATTCCAGGCGGTCGCTTTCATGCCGGTAGAATCGACCGCTTTTATGATTTCACCTTCTGTAGGTAAATCATCTTGTTGTTCTATAATAAGTTTTTCACCAATTAAGTCAAAAATTACACGATCTTCTTCGCCTTTCACTAAGGGGCCCAACGCCTTTTTTATTGATGCAATTTCTTCTGAACAACACATACCCTCTACTTTAAAAGTTAATTTGCTCACAACACCCTCCTTTGTCTATGGTTTTGTATTTGTAAACCTTACACTATGGTGTAGAGTCAAACTAATTCAATTTACTTTATATAATGTTCCACAATTAAAGCCAAGCCCTAAAGCTCATTTATTTTACTCAAAAAGAGCGAGTGGGTGCGAACAGCATATGAAAAGCAGCAGATGGTATAAGAAACTAGTCACGCAGGACGACAATCCCGTATTGCTTGCAAATATGCAATACTTATTAGTCAATTTAATCAATTATTTTATTGGTTTATAGTAAAAAACCTACGAAATTGCATGAAAGTAAAATTGTTACCTTATGGATAATACGCGCTAGTATTAGATACATTTTCAATGAATGGTTTAATGGGAAGCCATCCTTGTGTTATTGCTATGGATACCTATGCCAGAGAAATATTGGATGATATCGCTTCAACAGTTGGAATGGAGAATGATTTTAGTGAGTGAAATTTAATGTTAGCGGGCGGAAATCATTATCGTAAAATCTTAAGATTGTGGCATATTTGACACTGATTAAGTGATATCGAGAGAAACAATGCCATATGTCAGAAACTTGGCCTTAAAGCTTATATCGTCCTCTTATAGCCCATAGAGTAATGGAATAGCAGCAACCTTTGCCTAAACTTTACACATGACTACACCACCTTCAGAATATTACTCATCAGACAATGAATCAATTACCAAGATAGGCTGAAGATTATAATGAGATTACGCTGCATAAAGGATTAAAAATGAAGATGCCTAGATAACATACAAAATGGTAGTGGGTAATTAGGTGGTCCGATTTAATAAGGGCAATTATATTTTGTAAGCTTTTTGACGAAAAAATGCCAGCATATTATGTTGATAAAAATTCATTTATCAACTAAGGATTTTAATATACGGCAATCTCCAGTCGACCCTTCACAACTACACTGCTCTTGTAATTGTATTAAAGCTGTTTTCATCTTTTGTAACAGCTCAATTTTGTCTTGAATAACTCGAATTTTATTCACTGTACAAGTTTTGACAGCTGCACATCGTATTCTTGGATTGCTTTGTAAATACAGTAATTCGCTCACTTCTTCTAAGGTAAACCCTAGTTGTTTTGCTTTAGTAATAAAATGGATACGCATAATAAAATCATCAGAATACAGCCGATATCCTGATAAGGCACGCTTCGGTTTATCTATCAAGCCACACCGCTCATAATAACGAATAGTTGAAAGTTTAACGTTAGCTTTTTTAGCTAATTGGCCAATAGTTAAACTCATCATATTATTTTCTACCTATACCTTTTGATTATAGTTAGACTAACCTGCATGATCAGCATTTTCTCCAAACTCGCTATCGATTTAGATAATTCACCCTTAGTAATACATAGAAGTATACGCTTTAATCATCACTTAAACAGCTTGCTTTGATCGTCAACTATAATATTATATTATCTAGACTTATGATAGTACGCTGATTACACCAACACATATAATTGCTTGAATAATATTAATTTATTAATCTGATTAACTATTTTAACTAATACCAACAACCGTAAGCTATTCATAGTAAAAACTTGAATACTTTAAAAAAATAAATACTCCCTAAATATTTATAAAGTATACTCCATACTATATACTGTTTACAATATATATGAATAAAGATATATTTATCGTGTTTTTTTGAAAAAAAATGTTACTTATATATGGTTACTACTACGAGGAGATATAAAATGAAATCATTTACAGAATTTAAGCAAGATACATTAGAAAAATTAATTAAGTTTAAACGAGCAGCCACTTGTGAAAATGAGAAGTGTGCGAAACAAAGTAAAATAACACGTTTTTTCTTGCATCCAACTGGAAAAAATTATGGTAAGGAAATTAAACTCGCTAATCTGTTAGAAACAAATATTAACGCTACTATCAACACTGTCGACCTTATCAACCTATTGAGAGATTTTATTGATAATAATTTTAATAAAAGAATCTCTTACACAGTTGCTGTAGCATTAGCTAATGGTCTTGAAATTGAGCACCATAATAATTCAGACTACTTTGTATTAGCGTACTTTTTAGATGATATTGATACTAAAATCAAACAGTTAGATATGCAGGGTAATGGGCGCACTGTTAGTGAATCCAATACAGCTTGGAATTAAAAAAATATCTGCACATATATGCTTGACTATATATATGATATAGCATATATATGTAATGTGATTACTTAGAATCAGAGAGGGTAAATTTAAGCCAGTGTTTTTAACAACATGATAAAGGAGTTTAGCTATGTTAAGTAATTTAGAAAAAGAACTTGAAATCAAAGAAAATGTACGAAAAACCTACGCTGAAGTTGCAGTGAAAAACAGTGAAGGGAAAGCTTCTGGCAATACCATAAGTTGTTGTGGTGCTCCTGTGGAGACTGATTTTGCTTATTCAACACAATTGGGTTATTCAGAAGAAGATGCAAGAAGTGTTCCTGAAGGGGCAAATATGGGCCTAGGATGCGGCAATCCTACGGCCATTGCTGGATTGAAACCTGGTGAAGTGGTACTCGATTTAGGCAGTGGTGGTGGCTTTGACTGTTTTCTGGCCGCTCGTAAGCTAGCTGGAACAGGACGCGTTATCGGTATAGATATGACACCGGAAATGATTAGTAAAGCGCGTTTAAATGCACAAAAAGGTGGCTATCAAAATGTTGAGTTTCGTTTGGGTGAAATTGAACATTTGCCAGTAGAAAATGGTACCATTGATGTCATTATCTCTAACTGTGTAGTTAATCTATCGACTAACAAACCACAAGTATTTAGAGAAGCGGCAAGAGTTTTAAAACCAGGTGGCCGCTTAATCATCTCAGATATTGTTGCAACGAGCCCATTACCAGAAAATATTAAAAAAGATTTAGCTCTTTATAGTGGTTGTATGGCAGGAGCGATGCCACTTGCAGAACTTAAACAAGCTTTACAAGAAGCTGGTTTAGAAAATGTTACTATCCAAGTAAAAGAAGAGAGTCGTTCATTTATCA
>CAYSGV010000264.1:0-4356 GCA_964430685.1 uncultured Gammaproteobacteria bacterium | reverse complement strand
GTGCTGGTAGCGAATAAAGAACTACCATGTTCGTTCTGTGGCGAACTTGTGCGTATTATTTCTTTCGGTTGCGCATCGGCAAGCAATTGTGCAACGGTATAAGGTGGAACACTACTTTTTTGCTTTTTTTTCAAGCGCGTGTCGATGGCTGCGATGAAATGTGATAATGTATTTACCGATTGCCTGGTCCATTCTTTAAAGCCAACTAATTTACCTTGCAGATCTTGTGCTGGGCCACGTCCCGACCGTCCTAAATGACTATGAGATTTTCCTAAGAGATTTTCAATGTAGTTGGAAAGTACCTGTAGTAATGCCTCTGGTTCTGTATCGTCCACTTGATGGCCATTTAATTCGATAAAGTTGGTTAGTAAAATGCGAAGATTTTCATTTGCTTGTTCTAAATATTCTGGTGTGATTTTAGAAAGATCTACGATTGGTTTTGATTTGGGTGAAGCTAACTCGGCTGATAGATCACTTGCTGTGGGTATTTTATAAGGGGCGGCCCTGTCACGTTCTTTGCCATCAAATAAGGCGCGCACGTGTTCACAACAAATAAACATAAGTATCATGTTACGTTGTATTTGTGAACAACAAAAAGGCAGGCGGTCTTCTTCAGATTGAATCAATTGTTTTTGCAGCACAGTAATAGCAGGTAATTCGATTTTCGAATTCGCTCCATGTGTATATGATTCCCAAAATGGTGTAACAGTAGCTACAGCAAAGGGTCCTAACACACCCCGGTTACCACTGGTATAACGTTCTTCAACCAGTTTTGAATCTTTTACCGTTAATAATTTTTGTCTATTTTCTTCTGTGGCGAGACCGTTATTCAAATAGACATCTATAGAAGGTTTATTAAGTGCTTTTTGTTTGCGCAGTATTCTTTTTGGATATTTTTTATCTTCTTGTTCCAATAAATTTTCTTGTAGCTTTTTTGTATTAGCTACTGAGGGTGTATTACGTCTTAATGCATTCTCTGCCTCAAGTAATTTCCCCCATTCGTTTGACATGGCTTCTATTTCATCGCGGATTTTTTGTTCTCCTTCAGCAAGGGCTTTCAGCCCACGATCACGAATGACCTGTTTGGGATAAGTTTTTTCGTTATTCATGAACGCAATTAAAGAAACATAAAATGAGTTGGGGTCAACCAAATCAGTACTAGAAAAGTCAATAATATCTCTAATCGAATAATATTCTGCGGTGGAGATTAACTCTTGTTGTGCGTCCATAATGTAATTATTTTCCTATTAAGTAAGCGTTTACGTAGGAGCATAAAAACTACAGATTATACTTAATTTCTGCCCTAAAATGAATCAATTATTGATGGTTTCCTTTATTTGAAATACGGGTAGAATAATATTCGCACATATTCAAGAGGGTTGTTTGGCAATTGAAAAACGAGGGAATATAACAATGAATAAAGTTGAATTTGATATAAAAAGTACTCTGGCCAAAAACGACCAAGAAATATGTAGGGAATTAGAAAGTAAAAACATAAACTTACATGTTGCCGTGAACCGTGTATTGGTTGATACAGAGCAACTCGAATTACCTTTATTACATGTTGCTGCGTTGTTGGGTGCTGATGATGCCATTCGTGCCATATCTCAATACGCTATGCGAAAATATAATGGTTGGGATATTGTTAATACGGTAGCAGGGGAAAGACGGTACACTGCTTTGCATCTCGCCTGCAAATATGGCAGAGAAGGTGCAGTGGGCATTTTGCTACGCCGACGTGCTAATCCTGTGATAACAGATGCACAGGGTAATGGTCCACTGCATTACGCTGCTGTGCATGGTAGCCCAGCAATGATTAATGAGTTATTGGCTGATGGAAGAGAGTTATTATTATATGCTGAAAATGAAGAGAAAGAGACCCCTTTGCATCATCTGTTGGATTTTACTGAAAATGCAGATACAGCAGGCCCTATAGCAGAGGCGATTACCTTTCTCCTTTCCAAATATGAAACATTGCCATCAGAAGAGCATATTGCATTACTCCCAATTGCAGCCAAGCATGGCCGTGCGCCTGCTACAGCGCAACTCATAGACAAACGCGCAGACGTGCACGCGCCAGATGAAAACGGGAAAACAGCATTTTTAATTGCCGTCCAAGGCGATAAACCAGAGCATAAACAAGTCATCGAAACATTAGTTACCCAAGTACCACCTGCGCAAAAAGAGCAGATGGTCAATGCAAAAACACCTTCGGGCGCCAATGCTTTGCATTTGGCGGCTGAACGAAATGATCCGGTTCTTATCAGTTATTTGCGTAGAGTGGGTGTGAAAACGGATGTGCGCTTAACAACAGGAAAGAAAGAAACGCCCTTAGAATTAGCCACTCGAAAAGCATTTAATGAATGTGTTCACATGCTAACACTTCCGCTTGATAAATTACCGAGAACAGCACTGACTCTATCTAGACGACATTCAGCAGAAAATTTGCGGCGTTCTATGGATGGTACACTTGGCCACAGCGAACCGCCTGCAAGCGTCAGCCCACCTGCGCAACTTGCATTACCACCTGTTGGGCAAATGCCAGAACCACGACGCAGTTTGCCAGGATCTGTGCGACCTTTTAGCAATGCTGCATTAGTAGCTGCTAAGGCAGCTGAACAGCAAGAAGAAGACGTAACCGAACAACAATCATCCTCATGTGGTGCGTTTAAACTTTTAGAAGGATTATGGCGCAGTCTATCTGGTGGGGCTGCATCAGTTCGTGAGGATGTTGCTTATACCCCACTGACACAAACGAAGCAGATGAACGGGCATACGAATGGTAGTAAGTAATCCGAATTTAAGATGGCAGTGTTACATTAGAAGCTTGCTTTATTTTTTGTGTTTTCAATCTACTTAATACATATGATTTAAACTGTTGCCATAGGTTGCGATAATTTTTACCTAGAACCAAACATTGGCTGATAACGATCATGAATAAGCCAAGATAAACAGTCACAGACCAATTAAAGTTTTCAACCCAAGCAGAGAGCAGCATGGCAACAATAGGTGTAAAGACAAACACATAAGCTGCGCGTGCTGGGCCCTGTTTGCGGATGAGTGTCATGTAACTGACAAAACCGGTGATTGAACCCCCAAAAATTAAGTAAGCGAGGGAAATGAGATAGGCTGGATGCCAATCAAAGCTTAGCGGCGATTGTGTGCACAATGCGGCGATGGCCGTAAATAAAGCGCCATAAAGCATACTCAAAGCGGTGCTGGGTAATAAGGGAACTTGATCTTTAATCTGACTGACAACCATATTGCCCAATGAAGCACAAAGAGTACCGGCCAAGCACAAAAATAAGCCTAAAAACTGTTCTTTGATATTTAAATGGTGTTGGATACTGTTATAAATATCAGCGCTAAATACTAGAGCGAGTCCACAGATACCAAGTAGTGCACCTACAACAAATTGCAATGATACAGGCGTTTTAAAGAACAAACGGGCATTAATCATATTTAATATTAAAATGCTGGAGAATATAACGGCGACTAAGCCACTAATTAAATATTGGGTGCTGCTATAAACAAATATAAAGTTAAGCGCAAACAGTAAAATACCTTGTAATGCGATTAAAAAATGTTGTTTAGCGGTGAATGACACCAAACGTTTGCTGATGAGACAAAATAGCCACAACAATAAACCTGCCACAGCAAAACGGTAAGTAACTGACCATAGCTTGGGTACGGTGCTGACTTGGTAGTGTATGGCTAGCCATGTAGCACCCCATAAAATGCAAGTAATGATGAACAAAAAGCAATTGAGCAAATGATTTACCTCGTTGGGATTTAAGGTGAGTGAATCATATTCTAACAAAAATTAACTTGCGTGTTGATATTTTTAGGAAATATTTTTCATTAAACGCCTGAATCAGTTACAATTTGAAAAATTATATTTAGCAAAAGAATAAAGGATCAATCATGCTAGGACCTATCTTTGTTGGTGTCCAGGGAACAGAGCTGTCACCACAAGAAATAAATTTATTAAAAAATCCACTCATTGGTGGTGTGGTGTTATTCGCTCGTAATGTGTGTACCCCCGAACAAGTGCGCGCCTTAACCGCGAGCATAAAGGCTTTACGGACACCAGAGTTACTCATTGCTGTTGACCAAGAAGGTGGGCGTGTTGCACGTTTGCGGGAAGGATTTACCAATTTACCGAATTTACAAAAAATTGGCGAAATTTATGCTGTTGATCCTAAGTTAGGAATAAAATGCGCGCATGAAATAGGATGGTTAATGGCTACCGAAGTACTCTCTGTGGGCATCGACCTCAGTTTTGCGCCGGTATTGGATTTAAATATTGGCAATACCAGTGTGATTGGTAATCGCAGTTTTGCGGCATCCCCGAAT
>CAYSGV010000263.1:0-4368 GCA_964430685.1 uncultured Gammaproteobacteria bacterium | reverse complement strand
CACTGCAGAAATCATTATCGCCAAACAACGAAATGGTCCAATTGATAAACTGCGCCTGACTTTTTTAGGCAATTTTAACCGCTTTGAAAATTATCAGCCGTTTGTGCGGTAGATAGAAGTAAATCTTTTAGTTTTCTGCCATGGCAATGAAAATGTAATAATTCGTTGAGATTTTCTTTTTCTGTCATTGCGAGGGCGTGTACCAATGAGCAGCAATCACAAGAAATCTATTCCGCCCGTGGCAATCTCCTGAATGGTACTTCATAGATGGAGATTGCCACGGGCGGTTTAAATCATTTTGTAAATTGATATTAATGGTAAGCGCCCTCGCAATGACATGAAAAGAGAAAAAAGCTTGCTATGGTTAAATTATAACAAACAAACGAGGTTTTATGGATCATCCAACTGAATTGCAAATAAAAGATAATCCTATAGTCGCGCAACGAATCGAGCGCCTCAATCAGTGGTTACTGCAAAAGCTACAAGTTAATATTGTTTTTAACCCAGATGGCCATGGCGCTATATTCAAAACGTTTGATCAAAATACAGCTCTTAATGTGCAACTCTTAAACATTTTTATCAAAGATTTACAGTCACAAGCGCAATATGAAAATGGACGTCCTGTTTATACGATTCGGATCGTAGACATTACAAAACATTCAGAAGCTGAATTTAATGAATTATTCTTGCTCCTTGAAACAAGCGTCGTAACACTTTTAAAATTTGATAAATTACCGAAGTTTAGTAAACAATATGCATATGGAACACTCAAACACTTTAATTGGGTGGCACATCATTTTGTTTCCGAGGGCTTAAATTCAGATTCTCAATTTCAATATCCTGATTTTATTCACACTCAAAAACAGATTGAAGAATTTGCGCAAGCCTGTTTATATGCTGAGCGTGAAATTATTCCCTATTTACAAAAAAATGGTTTTGATCAATTAACGCCAGAACTGTTGCAATCGTGGATTAAAAAGATACATGCCATTGCTGCAAAAACTCTTGCTGACACTGAATCAGCTAATCCTGCTGAAATAAGAGCAGGCGAATATAGTACTGAAGGGTTTACCATGCGTTGGGTTAAATCTGTTGGTTTTAGGGATGCGCTTGTACGATGCACTGAGGATGAAACCGCGCTGAAAAAATTATTTATCGAACACGAATTAGGCGATATATTTGAATCTTTTCTGCATATTCGTTCTAAAGTAAACCAAGCACGTACACGTATTACAAAAGAGTCGATAGATTTTTTACGAAGTCAGCCATTTTTTGAAGGCCATTTATTTATAGAATTATTAGAAAAAATATATCGAGAGGGTGTTTTTTCTGCTGCGGAAAAACAAATCATAGCGAAAATCGTGAAAATATGTATGCCACATGAGCAAATGCCAGCGGCGATGCAACAATTTACGAGTCAATTAATCGACATGCTTAAACAATGCAAAGGGCAAGTGGATGAAGTTGCTCGTATCATGGCATTTATTTTTTATCAAATTACTGAAATACATGCTTTCTTTAATGGTAATGGTCGTGATGCAACCATTTTCTCCAATATCTTTGCAATTATCTTTGCGTTTCTGGCGGTTGTTTATCGGACCGCAGAAGAAAAAAATAATCCGCAAAGTATCTATAGCAAGGCTATTGCAAATATTAGTTATGATCGAGCGCTCTTGGAAGAACTCATTTTAAAGCAACTTAACATGCCACCGCAAAGCATGTCTGTTACCGATCAAATCACTGAGCGATCAAAATTACAACTGATTCAACTCGCTTATCAATTAGATGAGATTGCACGTCGCCGTCTCTTGGTATCAGTTGAGTTAGAATTGGTATTTAAATATGAAAGTAGCCGCATACTTACTCATGATGATTTTACCACACAGTTAGCGGCACAGTCTGCTCAACAAGGACTGCCAGCATTTATTCCTTGGCAACACTTTAAGCCTGCTGTAGAAGCTGTTGATCCAAAAATTAAATATGCACAACTTAAACAACAAGCAATGGACTTATTTACGGCAGAGAAGTTCCCAAAAGCGCTAGAACTTTATAATGAATGTTTAAAACTAGCCCAACAACGTGATGGTGCGCAAAGTGAAGAGATTGCTACGTTACATTACAATATAGGCAGTTGTCACGATCGCATGGGTGATCTAGCACAAGCAATCGAACAAACAAAGCATTGTTTAAGTATGCGAGAAAAACTTCCAAATGTTACACAAAAAGACAGAGACAGAGCCGAATTAAAAATTAAAACATTAACTTCTAAACTTAGCCCGCAAGCAAAAACGCCGTGACAAGAAAAGATAAGAGCTAGTTAAGCATGATATATTATAACAACAATAATACACCTAAACAAACGAGGTTTTATGAAACGTCTAGCTGAAACGCAAACAAAAGATAATTCATTAGTCGCGCAACGTGTTGCACGCATCAACCAATGCATACAATCGGTCAATGCTGATGTTTTTTTTAAACCAGATGGTGATAATGCTGTATTTAAAACCACTCATTTACAAGTAGCAGTAGATGCAGTGCTGGTAAATAGTTTATTTGGTGATGAGAGTCCGGAAGCGACATTCGAAAACGGTATTCCTGTTTATACAATTAAAATTTTAAACTTAAGCAAATATTTACCAGAAGATTTTAACGTACTGATGGAAGAAATTGCACGATGTACTAAGCTCTGCCAGCAATTTGAGAAGCTAACAAAAGTCAAAAAAGAATATGCTTATGGTAAACTCAAACACTTTACTTGGCTGGTGCATCATTATGTGCCGGAAGGGTTAAATTCTGAGCTTGAAGATGGATACCTTAACTTTATTTATAGTCAAAAGCAGGTTGAAGAATTTGCACAAGCAGCATTATATGTTGAAAGTCATATTATTCCCTATTTACAAAAAAATGGCTTCAGTCAATTAACACCGGCATTATTGCAAGAATGGATCAAGAAAATTCATTTTTATGCCGCACGCACACTTTTAACAGAAGAACCAACGTGCGTGGGCGAATATATTTCAAGTGGTACTCTTGTGCGTTGGGTTAAAAATATTGGTTTTCATGATCCTTTTATCCAAGCCATAGCTGATCAGACTGCCTTACAAAAATTATTTGCTCACTATGATTTAGGTGATGTTTACCAGCCATTTCTTGCTGTTCGTGAAAAAGTGTTCAAAACGCATGTTCCTTTTCCACCAGCTGTATATGAATATTTAAGCCAACAAGCCTTTCCTCAAGGTCATATCTTTTTAGAAAAACTAATTGCTCTCTTTCATAGTGGTGCTTTTAGTGAAAATGAAAAAACGATAATTGCCAAAATTGTTATGGTATGTATGCCCGCCGAACAAATACCTGTAGCCATGCACCAATTCGCTACCCAATTGGTGGCTATGCTTAAGGATTGCAATGGGCAATTAGCGGAAGTCGTTCGCATCGTCGAATATAGTTTTTATAGACTTAGAGAAATTCATCCCTTTGCGAATGCCAATAGTCGTGATGCAACACTTTTTTCCAATATTTCGCCTATTTATTTTAATTTTCCAGTGGTGATGTATCGAACACCACATACGGAAAATGAACCGGGTATTAATCCTGATCGAATATTACTGGCAGACAAAATTCGCAGTCAGCTTTCAAAAGAAAAACCTAAAGAACTGTCCGAATTAGATCAAGTCGCAGAGCAATTTAAATTACAGATGATTCAATTCGCCTATCAATTAGAAGATGTTGCTAGGCTTAATCTTTTTACTGCCGAACAGTTGGATTTTTTATATAAATATGGTACCAGCCGTTTGGTTATACGTTTTAAATTAATTGAGTCGATTGCGGCCCAAGCACAAACAAAACCCGAGGCAACTATTCCTTGGCAATATTTTAAAGCACCCGTTATCGAGCTTAGTCCTAGTGAAAAATATGAGCAACTGAAAAAAGAAGCGCTGGAAAAGTTTATGGTTGAGGATTTTCCGCAAGCGCTGACACTTTTTGGTGAATGTCTAAAATTAGCCCAACAGCACAATGGCGCACAAAGTGAAAATGTGGCTACGTTATATTACAATATAGGCAGTTGTTATGATCGATTGCATAATGGCGCACAAGCCATTGATTATACCAGACAGTGTTTCATCCTCCGGCAAAAACTTTTAGGCGATGCACATAAGGATACAAAAAAGGCTAGAGATAAACTGGATGCATTAACCGCTAATTTAAGTAACAAGAAGTCGGCGCAGCCACAATAAATGTGTATACCAACCATAGCTGATCGATTTAAACGAACAGTACACTTACTTTGCCAACGCATAAAACGGTTAAACTAATATTTTTTAATGTCTTGGCGTATATCCGCCCTTGACAAGCCTGTATTCCTTAAGG